>JBEGKM010000056.1:0-6672 GCA_041184065.1 Actinomycetota bacterium | reverse complement strand
GGCGCACTAACCCCAACCCGCGACTTTACCTATGTGACCGACACCGCAAAGGGCTTTGAAAAGGCTCTTCACGCAACCACCGGTTTTGGTGAGGTAACCAACCTTGGCGTTGGCTTTGAGGTTTCGATTGGCGAGACCTTCAACATCATCAACGACATCATGGGCGCCGGGGCAGTAGCCACCGAAGACCCAAACCGCATTCGCCCTGCAAACAGCGAGGTAGAGCGACTATTTAGCGACAACACCAAGGCCAAATCGGTGCTCAACTGGCAGCCAGAGATTGTTGGTCTCGAGGGCTTTAGAGTTGGCCTTGAAAAGACCGTTGAGTGGTTCACCGACCCGGCCAACCTAGCTAAATACCGCCCAGACGAATACACCGTCTAATGGCTGCGCTTTCGTCAGTTTTTGTTGACCGAATTCGTTCGGTGATCGCCGGTTCTGAACTAGCGAACGAGGGCCGCGCAATTGGCCTGCACGAACCAGAGATCGACGAACTAGAGAAAAAGTACGTTCTCGAGTGTCTCGACTCAACCTTCGTTTCATCGGTTGGTGCGTTTATTCCTCAACTTGAACAGCGCGTTCAAGACATCACCGGCGCAAAGCACGCAATCGCTGTTTCTAACGGAACCGTAGGCCTGCAGGTTGCCCTGTTCTTGGCTGGAGTTGAGCACGGCGACGAAGTTATCGTGCCAACCCTCTCGTTCATCGCAACCGCCAACGCCGTCTCTCACGCAGGCGCAGTGCCACACTTTATCGACTCAGAATTTGGCACCATGGGAATGAGCCCCGAGGCGCTTCGCACCGCTCTTGCCGGCATGCGCCGCGAAGGCGGCAAGGTTTTCAACCCGGCAACCGGCGCCCGCATCGCGGCAATCAGCCCAATGCACACCCTTGGCCACCCGGTAAAAATCGAAGAAATCTGTGCAATTGCCGCCGAATACGGCATACCGGTAGTTGAAGATGCCGCCGAATCGCTTGGCTCGTTTGTGACTAACAAGGCCGGCCAGCAGCAGCACAGCGGCACCTTTGGCCTAACCGGCATGATCAGCTTTAACGGCAACAAAATCGTTACCACCGGTGGTGGCGGCGTGATCTTGACCAACGACGACGAGCTTGGTCGCCGTGCGAAACACCTAACCACCACTGCCAAGTTGCCGCACAAGTGGGAGTTCGAGCACGACGAGATTGCCTGGAACTTTCGTATGCCAAACCTTAACGCCGCCCTTGGCATGGCTCAGCTCGACAAATACGAGCGTTTTCTTGACCAAAAGCGCCGCCTAGCCCTTGCCTATGGCGAAGCATTTGCCAACGTTGATGGCATGAAGTTTGTGTTCGAGCCAGAAGGCGCCACCTCTAACTATTGGCTCTGCGCCATTCAGCTCGACGACCCATCGTTGGCGCTGCGCGACGAAATCATGCAGGCTTCGCACGATGCCGGCCTATTGGTTCGCCCAATGTGGAACCTGCTGCACACCCAGCGCATGTATCAGCAAGCACCCCGTGGCGATGTTGCAACGGCAACGGCACTGCACGCCGGTTTGATTTGCTTGCCTTCGACTCCAAGATTGGCCTCGGGCCTGTAGGCCAAGGTTTCGCATGCGCAAAATCGCGATCATGACAGGCACCAGGGCCGACTATGGCTTGCTGCGCCCGCTGATTGCTGCAGTTGAGGCCTCGCCCGAGGCCGAACTTCAACTGATTGTTACTGGCACCCACCTTTCGGCCGCCCACGGTCGCACTATCGACGAGATCGTTCGCGATGGGTTCACCCCGGCCGCCGAGGTCGACATTTGGGCCGAAGAACTAACCCAGGCACTCACTGGCGAACCCGGCAGCCAGGCACTCACCGCCGCGGTTGAAACCGGCGAAGCCGTTGCAAAGTTCAGCCTGATGCTCGACCACCTTGAGCCCGATGTGGTCGTTGTTCTTGGCGACCGCCTCGAGGCATTTGCTATGGCAACCGCGGCAACCGTGCTGCTGATTCCGGTGGCCCACATTCACGGCGGCGAGCTGACCATGGGTGCCATGGATGACTCGCTGCGCCACGCAATCACCAAGCTTTCGTATTTGCACTTTGCCACCACTAATGAACACCGCGCTCGCGTGATTCAGTTGGGCGAATCGCCAGATCGAGTGTTCAACTTTGGCGCCCCGGTGCTCGATTCGATTGCCACCCTCGACTTTTTGGGTCGCGAGGCGCTCGAACACAAATTTGGCATCAAGTTTGGTGCTCGCAACATTTTGATGACCTTTCACCCAGCGGCATTCGATGTTGCCTCGGCTCAGGTGATGATCGACGAACTGCTTGCCGCTATGCAGGCAACCGACGCTCACCTGATTATCACCGGCACCAACAACGACATCGGTTCGGCTGAGGTGCGCAAGGCGATTGATGCCTTTGTGAAGGCCAATGGCGACCGGGTTTCATACGTTGAATCGTTCGGCCAACTTGGCTATTTATCGGTCATTCAGCAGGTTGATGTGGTTACCGGCAATTCGTCTTCGACCGTGCTCGAGGCCCCGATTTTCAAGGTGCCAACCGTTTTGGTGGGCAACCGCCAAGAGGGTCGCCCGATGGGTGAAAGCACCATCAATGTTGGCGCCGACCGCAACCAAATTTTGGCTGCGCTGCAACGCGCGCTGAGCCCAGAATTCAAGGACATTGCGGCTGCCACCGAATCGCCTTTTGGTCAACCAGGTTTTGCGGCCCGCGCCCTTGCCGAACTGATTTCGCACAAAATTGCCACCCCACCCAAAAAGAAGTTTTTTAGCGCCTAAGCGCCAAAGGAGAAACCATGGCTGAAAAAGTTTTGATCATTGCCGAGGCCGGTGTGAACCACAACGGTTCGATTGCCCGCGCTCTTGAGATGTGCGACCTGGCCAAAAAGGTTGGCGCCGACATCGTAAAGTTTCAGACCTTCTCGGCCGACAAGCTAGCCCGCAAAGATGCTCAGCTTGCCGAGTATCAAAAGAAGGGCGATGGCGATACTCGCTCGCAGTGGGATTTGCTGAAGGGCCTCGAGCTTAGCCACGAAGAATTCACCCAGATTCGCGATCACTGCAAGAACATTGGCATTGGCTTTTTGTCGACCGGCTTCGACCTTGACGAACTGCGTTTTTTGATCGAAGAACTACACATTCCGCTGGTCAAGGTTGCCTCGGGCGACCTAACCTTTGCGCCAATGCTGGTTGAGGCCGGGCTTTCAAATCTGCCGGTGATTTTGTCGACCGGCATGGCCAACCTTGAAGAGATCGAAAAGTCGCTCAAGTTCATTGCCTTTGGTTTTGCTCGCTCAAACGGCTTGGTTGCCGAAGGCGCAAAGCCAACCGCCGACGTTCTCGACGCCACCTGGGCCGACCCGCGCGTTGCCGACATCATGCGTGAAAAGTGCACGATCTTGCACTGCACCACACAATACCCAGCCGAGCTAGACATTTTGAACCTGCAGGCCATCAATGTGATTCGCGACCGCTTTGGCTTGCCAACTGGTTATAGCGACCACTCTGCGGGCATTCTGGCCTCGACCGTTGCAGTTGCCATGGGTGCAACCGTGATCGAAAAGCACTTCACCCTTGACAAGACTCTTGAGGGCCCAGACCACGAGGCATCGCTCGACCCTGCCGAGCTAAAGGCCATGATCGACCAGATTCGCCTAACCACCGTTGCCCTTGGCGAGCCGGTTAAAGAGTGCCAGCCAATCGAGGTTTCAAACCGTGCCGCGGTTCGTCGCTCGCTGGTTGCCAAGCGCCCAATCGCCGCCGGTCACATCATCACCCAAGACGACCTCGAGTGCCGCCGCCCAGGCGCTGGCCGCACATCTTTCGACTTCTACGAGGTGGTTGGCACTGCCGCCGCAAAGTCATACGAGATCGGCGAATACGTTGACTAAACCTGCAAACCCAATGCTCATCATGCTGGGCTCTGGCGGTCACGCCAGGGTGCTGCAAGAGGTGCTTTCGCTTGCCGGTTTTGAACTTCACGCTTTTGTTGCGCCAACCGCCGAGGGTTCGCTGCTCGACACCGATCACAACGACGAGCCGGTTCGCTATTACGGCGACGATTCGGCCCTGTATGAACTCGACCCTCAAACCCACCTGCTGATCAACGGTCTGGGCTCTGCAGGTTCTTTGGCGCTTCGTTCATCGGTGTTTGAAAAGTTCAAAAAAGCCGGTTTCAACTTTTTGCAGATCGAGGCCGAAGGCGCACTCATTAGCCCATCGGCGGTTTTGCTCGAGGGCGTGCAGGTTCTAAACGGCGCAATCGTCAACACCGATGCCCACATCGACGACGACACCATCATTAACACCGGCGCAATTGTTGAGCACCACAATCGCATTGGTTCAAGCTGCCACATCTCGGTTGGGGCAACCCTTTCGGGCAACGTCACCGTCGGCAACAACACTCACATCGGTGCCGGGGCAACGGTCATCCAAGGTGTTTCGATTGGCTCAAACTGTATTATTGGCGCAGGTGCCGTTGTGATTCGCGACGTGCCTGACAACCACATAGCGGTTGGCGTGCCAGCCACTAGCCGCCCGATCGAGGTGAACTAATGCTCAAAGATCTCAGCAAGCTAAGCGTGCTGCCATCGGCCGACATTCGTGACACCATTGCGGCAATCGATGCAGGGGCAAAGCAAATTGCCTTGGTCGTCGACGCCTCGGGCAAGCTTTTGGGCACCGCCACCGATGGCGATATTCGCCGTGCGCTGCTTCGCGGTTGCACCCTCGAAACCCCGGTCACCGAGGTCATGAACCCCAAGCCGCACACCGCAACCCTCGACGAAGATGGCCACGATGTCATGACTCGCGAGATTCCGCAGTTGATTCACAACGTGCCTGTCATCGATGCCGCTGGGCAGCTTTTGGGCATGTTCACCGACGAAGACTTTACCGGGGCTTCCGAAATTTCAACCCCGGTTGTTCTAATGGCCGGCGGCAAGGGCGTGCGCCTTTACCCGCTAACCAAAGATGTTCCCAAGCCGATGCTCAAGATTGGCGACACCCCGATTCTTGAGATCATTCTGCGCAAGCTGAAGGCTCAGGGCTTCAAGAATGTCTACATTTCGGTCAACTATTTGGCCGATGTAATCGAAGAGCACGTCAAAGATGGCGCCTGGCTTGGCCTGAATGTGACCTACCTTCACGAAACCCAGCCACTTGGCACCGCGGGCGCCTTGGCCCAGCTAGCCGGTAAGGTTGGCGAGCCGTTCTTGGTAATGAACTCAGACCTTCTTACCAACTGCGATCTTCGCCAGGTGGTTCGTTTTCACAAAAAGCAGGGTGCTAAGGCAACCCTGGGTGTGCGCGAATACTCGTTCCAGATTCCATACGGTGTGGTTAACATCGATGGCACTTTGGTCGAGTCGATCTCAGAAAAACCTCTGCACCGCTCAATGGTTTCGGCCGGCATTTATGCCCTCGACCCTTGGGCTCTCGAATTAATTCCTGCCGATCAGTATTGCGATATGCCTACTCTGCTCGACATGATTAAGTCCCACGGCGAAAAGGTCACCGCGTTTCCGATTCACGAGTCATGGCTCGACATCGGCAGGCACGACGACCTCAACGACGCGAGAAACAACCTCGAGCACTGGCTCGATTACTAGGAGGCAGCAATGCTCGACGAAGAGTTAGTTATTGCATTCATCCCGGCACGTGGCGGCTCAAAGGGTCTGCCAGGCAAAAACATGAGGATTATCGGTGGCCGCACGCTGATTGAGCGAGCGATCGACTCGACCACCGGCGGGTTTGAAAAGAGCCCAATCGACACGGTGGTTTTTTCGAGCGACAGCGAAGAATATCTGGCCAATGCGCAGGCCGCTGGCGCCGTTACCTTTAGGCGTTCGCCTCAAGCTGCCGAAGATGAATCGACTGCCGCCGATGTGCTGTTCGACTACTTTCAGGCACCAGAAACGGCCATTGACTTGCACGAGCAAGACCCATGGATTGTTTATCTGCAGCCAACCTCGCCGGCTCGAACCGCGCTTCACGTTGAAGAGGCCTTCAAGCTGCTTAAGGAATCGGGTGCTCGCGCCTGCATCTCGGTGACTGCTGTCGAAAAGAGCCCATACTGGTCGGTAAACATCGGCCCAACCGGCTTGGTCACCCCGCTCTTTCCTGAGGCCTTCAGTCAAAATCGTCAAATGCTGCGCCCGGCTTATGTTCCAAACGGCGCAATCTACATCTTCAAGCTTCGCGACTTTCTTGCCGCCCAGCAGATTCCGGTTTCTAACGCAGCCGGTTACATCATGGATGCCGACGAATCGATCGACATCGACACCCTGGCCGATTATGAGCGAGCAAAGGCTCTTCTTGAGCGCTAATTCGACGGGTGCTTCACCTGTTGAGCCGGGTGCTGCTGCGCCAACAATCGACAACATCTGGGCTGCATTCGCTCAGGTTGAGGCGGCCGAAAACTTAGCCGATTGGCGCATCGCCGGGGTTTATTTATGGCCCATATTGCGCGACCGTTTGATGCGCGAAATTGCCGAAAACCTAGGCGTTTATGAGCGTCGCCCAGCCGGCGATCGGGTCGTCGATCTAGCTGCTTCATCGGGGCTGAACGTCTCTGAATTTGTAATCAAGCCAAGCAAATACGCGGTCGTGCCCTTCTTGCGTCGCGATGCATTAGGCAACGACCCATTCTCGACGAGCATCGTCTCTGCGCTT
>JBEGKM010000055.1:0-6720 GCA_041184065.1 Actinomycetota bacterium | reverse complement strand
TTGAGTGGAACAACGTTGCGGTCGCCAACCTAATCGAGGGAGACTTTCCGGGCGATGGCCGAGGGGCGGGCTGGCTAGGTTTTGGCCGTCTTCCTTATCCGCTTCGCGGCGACAAAGATTCGCTACCAGTTTGGAATTACATGAATGTGCAAAGCCAGCCCGAGGCCCGAGCTAGCCAAGACGAGTTCAAGGCTTCTGCCAAAGCTCACCAGCTAAACGAAGAGTTGCGGTTGATGTATGTCGCCGTTACTCGTCCCAAGAATGAGCTGCTTTTGACCGGTTCATATTGGAAACCAGGCAACAAGAATGCTCGTGAGGTATCGAGGTTCCTTCTCAGCGCGGCCGAACTGTTGCAGCATGAGATCGCCGAAAACCAGCTAGACGAGAACCCGCTGCAACAGCAAGAGGCAATCGAAACATGGCCGCTCGATCCATTCGGTGAACGTCATCGCTCTACCGTTGAGACCGCAGCAGAGCTAACCCTGGCGGCAATCGAGAATCAACCCGGCCAGGTGCAAGATAACCACGATGGGCTGGCCATCGGAGATCAGATTCAGCAACAAATCAATTTGCTGCTGGCCGAGCGAGATGCTGCATTAGTCAACCGATCATTCGTTCGGCTGCCGGTGCGAATTCCGGCATCACGTTTCAAAGATTTTGTCTCTGATACCCAAGGTATGGCTGCACGAATTTCTAGGCCAATGCCCCAAAAGCCATACAAACAAACACGAACCGGCACCCTTTTCCATGGTTGGGTCGAGCAGCGTTTCGGCTTCGCATCAACGCTCGAGCAAACAACCTCTGAAGATAACTCCGACGATACATACGAAGACCAAGTGTTTGAATCGCTCAAGCAAAACTTCGAGTCTTCAAGGTGGGCTGGTCTTACACCCGTCGAGATCGAGCGCGAGATTCAACTGACAGTTGGCTCGAACACATTCATTTGCAAGCTAGATGCGGTCTTCAAAACCGAAAAAGGCTTCGAAATCATCGACTGGAAGACGGGAAGGGCGCCGGTAGACCAACTCGACTTGGTAGAGCGCACTCTCCAACTCGCTCTGTATCGCGTCGCCTACTCGCGTTTCGCGAGAGTCGCAGTCGAGGATATTTCGGTTGGTTTCTATTTTGTCGCGGACAACCTCGAGGTGGCCCCAACTGAGGTGCCTAACGAGCGTGAAGTTCTAGAACTCTGGGCTGCCGCTTTGGCGAACCAAGGGGAATAAAGCTAAAAGAGCTCGTTGTCAGTTTTTTCTGGAAGCTCAATAGGGCGAGTTTTGTCGTCTATCGGTTCGGTGGGTTTTGGTTCAGAAAGATCGATGACTTCGAATTCTTCATCGGCCGCTTCAAAAGATGCCTCGATTTCATAGGTCTCTTCGACCGCATCGATCTCGACGACTTCTAGAACCTCGGCATCCGCAACTTCAGCGGTGATCTTCGAATATTCGATCACAGCTGCTGCCGGCGCCACCATCGGTGCAGCAGTTAGGCGACCAAGCGCACCGGTCGAAACATCCTCGGCTAGGTCGGCCAACATTCCGATTGCGTCATCGATGATGTCTTGGTTGCTCTTGCCAACACCGTGCAGCAGCCAGCGACCGACCTCGAGCTCTTTGTAGAGAGTCGCGCGCTGGCGCAGAGTTGCATCGGCAACCTTGCGATGAGCGTTGTAGGTCTTGATAACGCTGTCTAACAGTTCAAAATTGCCTGATTCGGCAATCCAGGCAAAGTCTTCCGCCGGATCACTGATCTTGAGGCCGCTCCAGGCCAAAACGCCGGTAACCTCTCGGTCTTGACCAAGCACGGTATCGCCTGAGAGAGCGCCGTGAATGACGGTCGGAGCGAATCTAAAAACGCCTGAATCTTCTAGGGTAGATTCCCAACGCTCTAGCAAGACCGCTGGAACCTTGCCAGTCGCGGCCATTCGATCAAGTTCGGCAACTCGCATGCGGTTAACCTCGGCAAGGTCGTACTCGGGCAGGTGCGCATCTGCGACGACCGCAAAATCTAGGTTGTGAATTGCGGCAATCGCCTTGCCGATGCTCATCGAAAATTCGCTGTCTGGGGCTACCGAAGCGATGTCTATCGGGCTGCCATAAACGAACTCAAGAATTAGTGCGCGATGGCCTTTGAGGTCTTTGGTCTCTCCGACCAAGGTGCTAACGGCGAATGGTAGCGACGAGCGTTGTGCGGGGCCGAGCGCCTTGAATGCTCGAAGCTCAACCTCTTGTTCCGTGCCAGCAGCCTGAGTGTTAGCAACTCGCACTATGTAGTGCTTGTCATCTAGTGCGGTTAGAAGGGCGGTATCAAAAGCGCCCCCAGCGCCACTCGAAAGGCTGTTAACCTGCTTGAAGTCAACATGAGGGACAGCGTCTTTAGCTAACGCAGCTAAAATCAAGGGAGATTTGGCCATGTGTTTCAGGTTAGACAATGACTGGCTCTGAATCCGGCACCGCCACGCGAATCAAGACAGAGGCTCCGATGAATGCACCCCTGAACCTGCCACTTGCCAGGTCGGCAGTCGATCGCGACTATCTCAGCCGACTTAGGCCAAACCTGTTCGAGCAGCTCGCAGCCGAGCGAACCACGTTGGTGCTTCCGGTCTTCGACGGAAAAGTTCTTTTGCAGGGCGAACTGCATCACCCAAATCCGGCCCTCAAACTATTGGCTGTCGAACAAATCGAGCGCTACGAGTTCTGGGCATACCTGGGTCGCACGACTGAATCGGCGGTTGGCCAGCCCGAGGGCTCGGCCGTCATTATGGTCTCACTGAATCAAGATCAGGCACTGGCGCTCGAGCCAAACCCGGGCGCTTGGCACATGCTTCGCCGAACCGGCGGTGGCCTCAGCGATCGCGATTCTGGGCTCTATGTGCAGGGGCTAGCGCTGGCAAACTGGCATCAGTCTCACCAGCACTGTTCAAAGTGCGGTGCGGCAACCGAGGTGCAGCAGTCGGGTTGGGTGAGAGTCTGTTCCCGCGATGGCAATAGCCTTTTTCCTCGAACCGACCCAGCCGTTATCGTGGCGGTAATCGACCAGCAAGATCGAATTCTTCTTGGATCGCAGGGCATCTGGGAGGACAACCGCTGGTCGGTGCTGGCCGGGTTTGTCGAACCGGGGGAGTCGCTGAACGCCGCCGTAATTCGCGAGATGCACGAGGAGGCCGGAGTTCACGTTGTCGATCCTCAGTATCTGGGCAGTCAATCTTGGCCGTTTCCTTATTCACTCATGATGGGCTTTAGCGCAACCATCGACCCCAAGCGCCCACAAATTGACCTTGTTCCCGACGGCGAAGAGATCGAAAAGCTGCGCTGGTTCAGTCGAGAAGAACTAGCAGCCGAGGCCAAAAACATGTTGCTGCCAGGGCGCATCACCATCGCCCGATCGCTGATCGAACATTGGTATGGCGGCTCGCTCGAATCGGCATCTGAAGCGCAGCCAAGCAGCTAGCGAATCGCATCATGAACCCCGAAGACATCCTCGAGAATCTCGACCCAGAGCAGCGTCAAGCCGCCGAGTCGTTGATCGGGCCGACCTGCATATTGGCTGGTGCCGGCACGGGCAAAACTCGAACTGTCACGCACCGCATTGCATACGGCATAGCAAAAGGCGAGTTCTCGGCAAATCGCGTCTTGGCGCTCACCTACACAAATCGCGCCGCCGGTGAGCTTCGCGCTCGCGCTCGCCAGCTTGGCATCGGCGCCGTGTCGGTAAAGACCTTTCACGCTGCAGCGCTAGCCCAACTCGATTTCTTCTGGCCGCAGTTTGCGGGTGTGCCTGCGCCTACCGTGATCGAATCAAAGGCGCGACTCATCGCGCAGGCGGCCGAAGGGTTGTCGCTTCGCCTCGATGCGGGCTCAGTGCGCGATCTAGCCGCGGAGATCGAGTGGCGCAAATACTCGATGCTCAGCCTCGAGCAATATGCTGAGATCGTGGCCGCAAGACCGAAGGTGGCTGGCCTTAGCCCGGCTAAAAACCTTGAGCTTCAAACCGCATACGAAGGCCTCAAAATCAAGGCCCAGCGAGTTGACTGGGAAGACGTTCTTGTGCTGACCCTGGGGCTTTTGCGATCAGAGCCGCGCGCGCTGGCCCACGTTCACCAGCAGTATCGCTTCTTCACGGTTGATGAGTATCAAGACATTTCGCCGCTTCAGCACGCTCTTCTAGATGCCTGGCTTGGCAACCGCTCAGACCTGTGTGTGGTCGGTGACCCGAACCAAACCATTTATTCGTTCACGGGGGCAACCAGCGAATACCTTCGCAATTTCTCGAATCGGTTTCCAGATGCAAACCTGATAACTCTGACCCGAAACTACCGGTCAACCCAGCAAATTGTGAGCTTTGCCAATCGCCTGACTGTCGACAACGACAGCGTCGAACCCCTGCAATCACAGGGTGAAATCGGTCTGGCGCCAAGAATTCGCCAGTTTGAAACCATTCAGGATGAATGCTCGGCGCTGGCCTTCGACATCAAAAGTCGAATTGACCAAGGCGAGAAACCGAGCGACATCGCAATTCTGTACCGGGTAAACGGCCAGTCAGAGGCCATCGAAAACGCCCTGGCTCAAGCGGGAGTCGACTATCAGGTTCGCGGGGGAGAGCGCTTCTTCAAGCGTGTCGAGATTCAAAATGCAATTCGAGGCATTCGTGCCGAACTGGTTTCACCAAGCGGCAACGGTCTGTATCAATCGGTCACGAACGTGATTCGCACCTTGGGTTGGCAAACACAGCAACCCGCTGAGCAAGGCGCTGCACGCGATAAGTGGGAGTCGCTGAATTCTCTGCTTGCGATTGTTGAAGAGTTGCCGGCTGGTTCAACGCTTGCCGACTTTGCCAAAGAACTTGATGAGCGTCAAAGGTCGCAGCACGAACCAGTAAAGGCGGCTGTCACCCTGTCGACCATTCACGCGGCCAAAGGTCTCGAATGGGATTCGGTTCACATTGTCGGTTTGACCGAAGGCTATTTGCCCATCAGCTACGCACAAACGCCTGCTCAAATCGCCGAAGAACGCCGACTTCTTTATGTTGGGCTAACTCGCGCCAAGCGCTCGCTGGCCCTCAGTTGGGCCAAACGTGATTCTGCTGGCTTGGGTGGTCGTGACCGCGAAGGCTCAAGATTCCTCACCGCTTTGCAACCCCGCCACTGATCGGCAGCCGCACTCTGGCCAAACCGGCCAGCTGAATTCGGTCACCAATCCACTCTTGGTTTCTAGGCGATAACCCGACCGCTCTTCTGAGCTCAACTCAAATCCGCTAAAGCCATCCAGGCGAGTCAAAATCTTCTGAATTACCAGTCCGGCGGCAAACATCGTGCTCGCGGAATCGTCGGTTCGCCTTGTCGTTTGAACCAACTGGCTCGCAATCACGGGCCAGGTTGAGTCTTGCTGAGCACGCAGCTGCTCCAAGCACATCAGGCAGGCACTCAACCCGGGCACCACGAGTGGGCTTATCGAGGTTCCGTCGTTGTCGAAGCCCATTGCCATGTGGGCGACATCGCGGTTCAGCCACCTTGCGTATCGGCGCGGTTCGATCACCTGTTGGCCGATCAGCACGGCGCAGTCAATCGAATCAAGGTGGCGTTCGCTAAGGCGCTGACCGAGCGAAACATAGGTTTGATTGGGTGATGCCGCCAAAAGTGCTCTCAGTGCCTCAATGCGTGGCTGACCGCCGAGCTGGCTTGGGTATCCGGTTGGGCCAAGCTCGGCACGCCCCACTAAACCCTGGTCGTGGGTGACAATGTGGCCAACTCCGGCGGCGGCCAGACCCAACGCAACAGCTAACCCGGGCTTGGAAAGATCTTCGATGTGCACGCTGCGTTTCGAGCGCGCCGACAAAATCTGTTGGCCATCGACCCCGTGCACCAAACTGGCTCGAATAATCTCAGAGAACGCTGAGGCGATGTATTCGCTAGAGAGTTCTGGTTCGACCAGGTTTTGTTTGGGTTCGCGAAGCAGCAGAGGTCCGACCTGATCGAGCACCTCGTTGGCCTCGAAATCGGTCAAGCCAAGATGGCGGTTCATTTCGGGCAATGATTCGTCGGCGATGCCTCGATACAGAAGGCCAATCAGTTGCTCTTGAGCTTTGCTTAGGTTTTTTAGAACCAGCTGGTCGTTGCCAACCCCCAACTGCATGCGTTTAGGGTCGCGCCAAAGAGCCGGTTGGTTGGGATTAATTCGAAGCACCATGGCACGATTTTCACCGAACCAAAAAATGACCGCCTAAGTTATCCCCAACGCTAGCGAGGCTATTCGCCCAGCAAATCTCTTAGTGCCTTGTCGATGTCGTCGCCGTCTTGGTCGGTGCTCGACAATTTTGCAATGAGTGCGCTCGGGTTGGCGATGTCGGCGGCCCTAGGCAAAAGGTCAACGTGGTCCCAGAGTGCATCACGTTTCTCGGCTCCAAGCGCGTCGCCAATCATTCGCCACATGCGGGCGGCTTCGCGCAGTTTGCGGGGGCGCAATTCGAGACCCAACAGGGTGCCAAAAGTTTGTTCAGCGGGTCCCCCGGTTGCCCTGCGGCGCCTAATTGCCTCGGCTAAAGAAGCAGCCTTTGGCAGCAGCTTCGTCGCATCCTCGGTCACCACGTCTACCCAGCCCTCGATGAGTGCCAGTGTGGTCTCGATTCGATCCAGAGCCAAATTCTGTTCTTCGGTGCGAGCGGCGATGAAAGCTCCAGATTCGAGGGCGCGCTTTAGTTCATCCGTGTTGTTTGGGTCAAAGTCTT
>JBEGKM010000054.1:0-6734 GCA_041184065.1 Actinomycetota bacterium | reverse complement strand
CATCCAACCCAGGTGGTTGCCGGTGCGTTCACCGCGATCATCTTGCTTGGCACATTTCTTTTGTCGCTGCCGATTGCTACTAACTCCGGCAAAGTCACACCTTTCTTGGATGCGTTGTTCACGGCCACCTCAGCCACCACCGTCACCGGCCTGTCTACTCTCGATGTTGAGGCGCATTGGAATCTATTTGGTCATTCGGTCATTGCCCTGCTAATTGAGCTGGGTGGATTTGGAATCGTCGGTTTTGCAAGCCTCGTTGCCATTTTGCTCGAAGGTCGAATTTCGCTCAAGAATCGACTTTTGACATCTTCAGAGGCAGGCTCAAGCGCCTCCAATGTTCGCGGGTTGCTATTCAACGTTCTCAAGATCATGCTCTTTTTCCAGGGTCTTCTGTTTGTGTTTCTGTACTTCCGCTTCGTTATCGAGTACAAATACGAGTGGAATGTTGCCCTGGGACATGCCGCATTCCATGCGATGTCGGCGTTCAACAATGCGGGCTTTGCTCTCTACAGCGACAACATGATGGCCTTTGCAAAAGATGGCTGGATTCTCATTCCGGTGTTCGTAACCGTCTTCATTGCCAGCGTTGGTTTTCCGACAATCGCTGAGACTCGCGACCGAGCCAAGTTGAAAATAGCCGGCTGGCTAAATAAGCCGATGAATTACACGATGCCCGCTCAGTGGTCTTTGAACAGTCGGATTGTTTTGTGGGGCAGCCTGGTTTTGTTGGTCGGTGGAACACTGGCCATCGCGTTCTTGGAGTGGAACAATTCAAAGACAATCGGGCCGATGTCTTTTTCAGAAAAGATCTTGAATAGCACCTTCGCCGCAGTCATGCCCAGAACCGCGGGTTTCAACGCTGTTGACATAACTGCCATGCACCCAAGCACCTGGATGGTGACCGACATCTTGATGTTTGTTGGTGGCGCAAGCGTTTCGACCTCTGGTGGTATCAAAATCGGAACCGCAGTTGTTTTGTTCTTCATCGTTTACACCGAGATTCGCGGTGAAACTGCGGTGAATATCGGCAACCGTCGTTTGCCACGCTCAATGCAGCGACAGGCGCTGACCATCTTGACAGTCACTTCATTTGTGATTGTCGGGGCAACCGTGTTGCTCAGGTTCACGACCACATTTACTCTCGACCAAATTTTGCTCGAGGTATTTTCGGCAGTTGGAACAGTTGGGCTTGACCCGGGAATGTCGGCAACCTTGCCAGATCACGCCAAATTTTTAGTGTCGCTTTTGATGCTGTTTGGTCGCCTAGGCCCAATCGTCGTAGCCACTTCAATTGCTCTGCGCAGAACTCGCAGACACTTTGAGTATCCAAAGGAACGTCCGCTAATCGGCTAATCGCACTACTGTTTAGTTGTAGTCAAGAAAGGGTGCAAACCTTGTCTAACAAACCAACCCGCAAACGCGGTTTTCACGCGGCAAACGTTGCCGTTATTGGCCTTGGTCGCTTTGGCTCTGCGCTTGCGCTTGAGCTGGTTGCCAGTGGCCACCAAGTGCTCGGCATTGACTTTGATGAAAAGGTGGTTCAGCCGCTGGCTGGAAGCCTAACCCACGTTGTCTCGGCCGACACAACCGACGAAGAGACTCTTCGCGAACTTGGCATTGCCGATATGGACTCTGCCGTTGTCGCGATCGGTGCCGACCTTGAGTCGAGCATCTTGACCGCTTCGCTACTTTTGCAGCTCGGCGTCAAACAAGTCTGGGCTAAGGCCAACTCAACCGCTCACGGAAAAATTCTTCGCCAGCTCGGCGTGCATCACGTTATCTTTCCAGAATACGAAATGGGTCGCAGGGTCGCGCACCAGGTTTCGGGTGAATCACTCGACTATGTGCACATCGATGAAGACTTCGTGATGGTCAAAGTTCAGTGTCCAGAATCATTCGACGGGCAGAACCTTGCAGAGCTAAAGATTCGCAGCACCTACGGAGTAACGGTTGTTGCCTACAGCCACGGCGACGGAAACTACACCCCGGCATTCCCTGAGACCGTTCTGCACAAGGGAGATCACCTGGTCGTCGCAGGCCGCAAGCAGCCACTCGACGAATTTTGCCAACTCGACTAGAACTATTTCTTGAATAGTTTGGTCGTTGCCGGGACCAACGCCCAAAGTATGGCCGCCATGTCGATGAATTCTTGACCGATTGCTGCGGCGGTGGCATTCAACAGCCCAAAGGCGGCGGCCAACATGGCGGCGGTGGCCAAACCCATGCCAATGCCGGCGGCCTGCAACGCTCTCGATCTTGCGCCTTTTGCCAAATCTATAGCGATGGCAAGGTGCCAAAGTGAGTCTTCGACAATAACTACATCGGCAGCTTCACTTGCTGCCGTGGCTCCTCTCGCTCCCATCGCCACTCCAACGGTTGCCGCGGCCAGAGCTGGAGCATCGTTGATGCCGTCGCCAACCGCGATCACAGAGCCTTTCGAGGCCAGCATTTCACGGTGCACAATGTCTAACTTCTGTTCTGGCTTGCACTCGGCAAACACCTGGTCAACGCCCACCAGCTCGCCAACCTGATTTGCGGTGCTCGCACGGTCACCCGAAATCAAGGCAACACGTTCAACGCCCAGGGTTCTAAGTTGCTTTATGGTTTCGATCGATTCTTCGCGCACCGGGTCATCTAGGCCAATGATGCCTTTCAGCTCCCCATCGATCTCAATACCAACGAGAAGTGAGTTTTTGTCACTTGCCCAATCTGGCAGCGCAGATTCAAGCTGGCCCACTCTCACGCGTTGCCCGTCAACGAATCCTTGCAGCCCCTGCCCGTGCGATTCTTGAACATCTGAGGCCTTAGAAAGTTGCAAACCTTGCAATTTTGCAGCTGCGACAATTGCCGTTGCCACCACGTGAGTGCTTGATTGTTCGATTGATGCCGCTAGGCGAAGGACTACCGATTCACTTGCACTAGTCGCTACATATATTTCACTGATGCTTGGCCCACCGTGGGTAAGTGTGCCGGTCTTGTCGAGCAGAACGGTCTTGGCTCTTGCTAGCTGCTCTAGGGCGGCACCGCCTTTGATTATTGCTCCTCTACCTGCAGCCCTCGACATGCCGGCGATGACTGCCACCGGAACCGCCAGAATTAGCGGGCATGGCGTTGCTGCCACAACAACCGCCACGGCGTTTTTGTAGTCACCTGTAATTAGCCAGGTTGCTAAGGCCAGACCAACGGCAAAAGGAACAAACCAAACCGCCCACTTATTGGCGATGCGCACGCCGGGTGCGCTCTCGGCTTGCACACTCTGTACCAACCTAATTAGGGCTGAATAGGTCGAATCGTTTGCGTCGCAACTAGTGGTGAGTTCGATCGAGTTGCCCGAATTCAAAACGCCAGATCTCACCAGTGTGCCGGCGTCGCGCCAAACCGGAAGCGGTTCGCCGGTGAGCGCTGACTCGTCGAAGGTACCGCCGGTTATTAACTTTCCGTCCAGCGGCACAACCTCTCCTGAGCGCACGAGCAGGTTGCTGCCGAGCGCTACCGAGGCCAAATCCCAGTCGATAATTTCGCCGTCTGCAACAATCACGTGTGCTCTAGCTGGGGCTCTCTTGATGAGTGATTCGAGTTGGTTGCGAGCCTTGCCGGCTGCCCACTGTTCTAGAGCGCGACCGGTTGCCAGCATCACGGCAATAACGCATGCTGCAAGCCACTCATTGGTGAGGGCCGTTGCTGCGATGGCGATGACTGCCAGAACATCGCTACCAAACTCACCATGGCGGATGGCGTTAATCAGCCAACGCGTTGCCAGGGCAAAGCCGATCGCGGCGCCAAGAGCGAATGCGGCGGTTGAGGCGACTTGCAAACCGAGTGCTTGCGCGGCGATTCCGACTGCCAGGCTGGCGAGAGTCATAACTAAGAATGAGTACTCGCGAAGCGATCGTCGGTTCATGCTTTCCAGTCTGCCACCTTAGACTCAAGCCATGAACACTCCGAAGATTCAATTTCTCGGCGCAGCCGGCACTGTAACTGGCAGCCGCTTTCTGCTCACCTGCGGCAACACCAAGGTTATGGTCGACGCCGGTTTGTTTCAGGGTCTAAAAGAGCTGCGACTCAAGAACTGGAATCCTCTTGGGGTTGATCCTTCCAGCATCAGTGCTGTCGTGCTAACCCACGCGCACCTTGACCACTGCGGTTACATTCCCAAGCTGGTCAAAGACGGTTTTGCTGGCAAGATTCACATGACCAAATACACCGCCAAACTTGCCGAAGTGATTTTGCGTGACTCGGCCCGCATTCAAACCGAAGATGCCAAGTACGCGGCCAAAGAGAAGTTCTCTAAGCACAACCCACCAAAAGCCTTGTATGAAGAGCAAGACGCCGCCAAGGCATTTGAGCAGTTTCAAGTAGAGCCATTCAACGACCGCGTGCAGGTTGCCGAAGAAACCTTTGTCACCTTCCACCCGTCGGGGCACATCCTCGGTGCTTCATTTGTTGAGGTCGAGTTTTTCGGAAAGCGCATTTTGTTCACTGGTGACATGGGTCGCCCAAACCACCCGCTACTTAACGCGCCAGATCGTTTGCCCGCAGGCAAGTTCGATGCCATCGTGACCGAGTCAACCTATGGTGACCGCGAACACGTGCAAAGCACGACAAATTTTGAAGACGCCATCAATCAGACAATCGACCGCGGTGGTTCAGTCTTGATTCCAGCCTTTGCCGTTGACCGCACCGAAATCATCCTGGTTCAGTTGCGCGAAATGATGGAAAACGGTGTAATTCGCCGGGTTCCGGTTTATGCAGATTCGCCTATGGCTCTGAAGGCTCTGTCGTTTTATCGAGAGGCCATCGATGAGGATTCGCCAGAGATTCGCGATTCAATCGTGACCGCCTGGCGCGGCCGCGACCCCTTTGACCCTGGCACGTTGGTTGAGTTGCCAACCGTCGAAGACTCGAAGACTATCAATAACCCCAAGACGCCTTGCATCATAATTTCAGCCTCTGGCATGGCAACGGGTGGTCGTGTGGTGCATCACTTGCGAGACATGCTACCCAAGCAACAGCACACCATCATGCTGGTTGGTTTTCAGGCTTTGGGTACCCGAGGTCGCAGGCTGGTTGAGGGCGAGGAAGAAGTCAAAATGCACGGCGTCATGGTGCCAGTGCGCGCCCAAATCGAGCAAATTCAGTCGTTCTCGGTTCATGCCGACTCTGATGAACTAATCGAATGGTTGAAATCTGGCACCGAGGCGCCAGGTCAGGTTTTTGTGGTTCACGGCGAGGCAGGTGCGGCTGATGCGTTCTCAGATCGAATCAAGTCGCAACTGGGCTGGCGCAGTCACGCTCCTTTCGACGGCGAGGCAGTTCAACTCTAAAAGGCTCTGCCCGTAGCCTTAAGTGGATGTCAATTTCTTCAAAAGGCTTTGTAGTTAGCTTGCTCTCGGCGGCAACAGCATTAGTGCTTGCGGCCTCTCCGGTCGCAGCCGCGCCAACCCCATCGCCGTCTCAAACAGCCACGCCAACGCCTTTGGCTGCAAACTCGTGCAGTGCAAAGGCGGCCCTCACTTCAAAAGACCTGGGCCAGCTTTACGGCTACGTCATCGATGTTGCTAGCGGCAAGGTTTTGATTAACGTTCGAGGAACCGAGGCAACGCCTTCGGCATCTGTGCTCAAAGTGGTCACCGCGGCAGCGGCTATAGTCACGCTTCCATCGGATTACAGAGCAACAACCAAAGTCTTTACTGTGCCAGGGCAGCCAGGAACCATAGTTTTGCAAGGTGGTGGCGACCACACGCTTTCGCGTATGACCGGCGAGAGCTTCACGACTTACTCGAAGCCTGCGCGACTTGAAGCGTTGGCATCTCAGGTTTTGCTTGGCTGGACATCTGAATCGCCGATCACCAAGATCATCTTGGATGCGGGTTTCTTTGCTGGCCCAAGTTATAACAGTGCTTGGAAACTGTCGGATAGAACCAACGGCTACATCTCGCACATCACTGCGCTTCAGGTCGATAGCGACCGCGCGAACCCAGACCTAACCTCTAAGGCATACAGCGGCTATCGAAGCACCAACCCGGTGCTGGCTGCCGGAAAGTTCTTCAAGGAATCTCTCGAAGGTTTGGCCGAAACTGCGACTCTGGTTGAAGGTAAAACCCCCGCCAACGCAGTTTTACTCACCCGAGTAAACAGCCAACCAATCACAAACTGGCTCAGCCACGCAATCAGCGTTTCAGACAACACCGAAACCGAATTCATAGCTCGTCACGCGGCTAAATATGCCGGTCTTGAACCAAGCTTCACCTCAATAGAGCCACTCGCAAAAAATGCTCTCGCCACACTCGGGGTCGACTCGACCGGCTTAAAAATGTATGACGGTTCTGGCCTCGCTCAGGGCAACCGAGTGACCGCAAAGATGATTGCTCAGTTGATGACCAAGGTGGCTAACGGCAATCTCGAAGGCAATCCAACCCTTGCCCAGATGGAGACATACTTGCCGGTTGCAGGAAAAACCGGAACTTTGGCCGGTCGTTTCAATGGGGCCAACGCGGTCGCTCGAAATTATGTGCTGGGAAAGAGTGGCTACATCCCGGGTCTTTATTCTTTAGCGGGCATTGTGAACGCAAAGGATGGCACTCGGCTGGCCTATGCGTTCTTTGCCAGATCGGCCGGCGGCAAGAGTGTTGGTTATGCGGCAAGACCAGCGCTCGACACTCTGGCCACCCGTTTGTATCAGTGCGGCTTTGGCCTCAAAGCCAACTGATCGGTCTTGAGAAAGATAAAATCAA
>JBEGKM010000053.1:0-6772 GCA_041184065.1 Actinomycetota bacterium | reverse complement strand
GGCAAGGGCAGCACTCACGGCGCTAAGCGGGCGATTGGTTGCGATAATCGCATACTCGACTGAAAAAACAACCAGGCCAATCATTGCGGCGAAGGCAAGCAGGTTCGAGTTGCCGCCGATGCCCTGAATGCGCTCACCATCAAACAGGTGGCCACCGGTCCAATAGAAGGCTGCGGCGGGCGGTTTGTCTCCCTCGTAGTTCTTGAAAATCGGTGCGATCGGCCCCCGCACAATTGCGGCCGCTATGAGCTCAAAAATGAACGAGCTGATCAGAATAAAGCGCACCACGTTGGCAAATACTCGAAGCAGGTGGCGCCAACTGAATTGGCTCACCAAAAACAGGGCAAATAATGTGGTCAAAACCTGAGAAAGAGTTGCCAGCAGGGTAAAGCCGGGGTAGGCCGACCAAATAGTGCTGACCAACATGTATGCCAGCAGCGCGGCGAGAGGCCATGGAACATGCTTGAGTGTGCCGACCGGGTCGCCCTTGAAAAACATGGTGAAACTGCCGATTGCAATCGTTGCCAGCACCACACCCCAGCCATACCAGCCAACCGAATAGCGAACCGCATCGCCGGCTAGAAGCGTGAAGATAGCCAGGTAGGCTAGCCAGGTTTTTGATCGGTAACCCTTTTCACGCGTGTTGTAAATCACGCGGATCGGTTGGGTTAGTGCGTTCATCTTGGCTTCCTGTTTGGCAAGTTCCTCAAGTCTATTTTGGTTGGCGCTGGTTAGGCTTAGTTCGTTGAATTGCTAGGGGCAAACAGTGCTGATCAAAATCACTAACACCGCGCGTGACTACGCGTGGGGTTCGCGCACCCTGATCAACGACTACTTCGGCACTCCCGCAACCGGCCAACCGATGGCCGAAATCTGGTTTGGCACCCACTCGGGTTCAGCGGCCACCGTTGTCGAATCAGGTCAATCGCTTCCCGAGGCAATCGGGCACCAGCTTTCATTTTTGCTAAAAATCCTCGCGGCTGACAGCCCGCTGTCGATACAGGCACATCCAAATTCTTCGCAGGCCAAGGTCGGTTTTGCCAGAGAAAATGCTGCTGGAATTGGCCTCACGGCAAACAACCGAAACTACAAAGACGATCAGCACAAGCCCGAGATGATCGTGGCCCTGACCGAATTTGAGGCACTTTGCGGGTTCAAGCCTCGACAAGAAATCGCCTACTTGCTCGAAGATCTCGCTCAGCATCCAAGCGTTAGCGATGGCATGCACCAAATTGCTGCGGCATGGCTTGCGCTCTTCGACCAGCCCGATGGCTTGAAAAAACTTTTCGCCGACATCTTGTCTCGAAGGGGCAACCTAGATGGCGTCACCGCCGAACTCACCAACCTTGCCGAGTTTGAGGGCCAATTTGCCTTGGCTGAGCGCCTGAACCTGCTTTACCCAGGCGACCCAGGCGTCGTGGTGGCCTTGCTGATGAACCACACATACCTTGAGCCTGGCGAGGCCCTGTTCTTGCCGGCCGGCAACATCCATGCTTATTTGTCGGGTTTGGGTGTTGAAATCATGGCTGCCTCAGACAACGTTTTGCGCGGTGGCCTAACCCCAAAACACGTCGATGTCGCCGAGCTTGAGAATGTTCTCGACTTTAGCTTTGGGCAGGTGCCCAAGGTTGAAACTCGCGAGTTGGTCACCGGTCTAATCGAATACCGAGCTGAAGTTGATGAATTCATCACGTATCGCGCCGAAGTTTCGGGGGCCAACTTGCTCGCCGATTTGAACCTGCCGGGTGAGAGCATTTTCTTGTGCACCGCGGGCGAGGTCGCGATAAGCACCAGCCTCGATGAGCGACTGGTTCTTCGCAGGGGAGAAGCGGCCTATCTTTCGGGCGACGCCAAAAAGTTCAGCTTGGCAGGTTCAGGAACCTGCTTTATGGCGACCAGTCCGAAGGCCTGAGCCAGGTTCAAGCCGAAACTAGGCGAGCTTTGCCTGCCATGCCGACTGGATAATCTCGCGCAGGCCATTCTTAGCGGTCCACCCGAACTCGCTTTCAATTCTGCTTACGTTCGCACAGAGTGCCGGTGGGTCGCCGGCGCGACGGCCTTGCACCTCGATCTCAAAATCGATGCCAGAAACCTTTTTGATCTCGGCTAGTACCTCAAAAACGCTCGAGCCCTGACCGGTGCCAACGTTGAAGGTGTCATACTTGCGGTCGTCGCGCTCTAGGTAGTCGAGCGCACTCAGATGTGCTTCGGCTAGGTCGAGCACGTGCACATAGTCGCGCACGCAGCTGCCGTCTGCGGTTGGGTAATCATTGCCAAAAACGATTGGCGCTTTGCCGGCGTCTAGTGCGGCAAACACAATGGGCACCAGGTTCATGATTGCGGTGTCAGCTAGGTCATTCCAGCCTGCTCCAGCAACGTTGAAATAGCGCAGGTTGGCTCCGCGCAAACCCCAAGCCTTTGCAGCGTTGGCCACCATCCATTCGCCAATTAACTTGGTCTGGCCGTATGGATTTATCGGTGCACAAACCACATCTTCGGTTACCGAATCGACATCAGGCATGCCATAGGTTGCTGCACTTGATGAAAATACGAATCGGGTGACGCCGGTCTCGCGCATGGCCTCGAGAAGGTGGGTCATGCCACCGATGTTTTGATCAAAATAGTGCTCGGGTTGCTGCACCGAAACGCCGACCTGTTTTTTGGCGGCAAAGTGAATCACCGATGAAACCCTGTGGTCTTTGATGGTCTCAATTAGTCGGGCAACAGCATCTGGCGCGGCAAGGTCTAGGTTCACCAGCGGTGCACCGCCAATGCGAGCCGCTAGGCCGGTGTCGAGGTCGTCGACCACCACTACATCCTGGTTTCGCTCTTGTAACAATCGCACAACGTGCGAACCAATGTAGCCTGCGCCACCGGTGACCAAAATGCTCATAAACACAAGGATAGTCGGCATTTCAAGGCTCAACCGAGGGGTTAGGGTTGGCTCTTCTCAACTTGACATTGGGTGAGTTACAACGGTGTAATTACAACCACGGAAGTATTTCGCAAGGTTTCACAATGACCGTGCAACCTGGGGTAAGGAAAAAGACATGGATAGTCGTAATCGCGTACCAGAAAACTGGTTTGTCGATCCACTTCGACTTGGCGTCGCGGGGGCGTACTCAAACGGTGACACCGACCCACTAGCTTGGCAGGCCGATGCACTCTGTGCGCAGACCGACCCAGAGGCGTTCTTTCCTGAAAAAGGTGGCTCAACTCGCGATGCTAAGCGAATCTGTTCTGGTTGCGACGTTAAGGCTCAGTGCCTTGACTATGCGCTTGCAAACGATGAGCGCTTTGGCATTTGGGGTGGCTTGTCTGAGCGCGAGCGCCGCAAGCTAAAGAAGCGCGCCTAACCACCGGCTTAGGCCGAACCAATGAAAACCTTCGTTACCGCAGTTGTGGTTGCGCATGACGCAGCCGATTATCTAGCGGTAACCCTGCAGGCGCTCGATGCTCAAACGGTTAAAGTCGACCAGGTTTTAGTAATTGAAGCAACCGGTAGCCTTGCTGATTCTCTAAAAAAAGCCCGTGCTCAGGCCGACCCACAAGCCGATTGGCTCTGGTTGTTGCACGATGACAGTGCGCCTCGAGTAGATGCCCTCGACAACCTGCTGAAGGCAGTCGAGCTCTCACCCTCGGTTTCGATTGCCGGGCCAAAGCAAGTCGACTGGAACGACCCAAGAGTCATTTTGCAGCAGGGTCTAACCCTGACCCCGCTCGGCGACCTGTTCTCGCTGGTGAGTGGCGAGCTTGACCAAAGCCAACACGACCTAACCGAGGATGTGCTTGCCGTCGGCACCGCCGGAGCCCTCATCAAGGTAGAGCTGTTTGATTCACTTGGCGGTCTCGACCCAGCGGCACCGCCTCTGGCTGCCGATTTCGATTTTTCGATTCGAGCCAGAATGGCCGGCCATCGCGTAGTAGTGGTTCCATCAGCAAAGGTGGCTCACGCCGCACTTTCGCTTGGTGGCAAGCGCCCACGCAAGTGGCTTGGCACCAGTCCAAGGGCCGCACTCAGACGAGCCTCAATCCACCTGCGCCTGGCCTATGCGCCGCTTCCGGTTGCCCTAGCTTTCTGGTTTTTTCTGCCGGTAATCGGTCTAAGCCGCGCCATTTGGCGAATCGCAAGCAAGCGCCCAGACAAACTGTGGTCAGAAATTTCGGCGGCGGTTTGGGCTTACTTCACAATTTTCAAGCGACTAACCAGCCGTCGGCGAATTGCTAAGAGCAGCACTCTCAAGTTCAAGTCGCTGCGGGGTCTTAGGGCAAACTGGCAGCAGGTTCGGGCAAGCAAACGTTCGCGCTTCGAGCAAGAACAAATTGCTCAAAACCTAGAGGCCTTCAATCGCGGCGAGTTTGCCGAGACCACGACTGGCAAGAGTTTTGTTTCCGGCGGCGGGCTTTGGTTCGTCTTTGGTTTGATTGCCCTCAACTTTGCCTTTTGGCCCAAGGGTGTCGCCGTCACCGGCGGCGGCTTGCTTCCGCTGAGTGAAGCCTGGTTCGACATCTTCGCGCGTGCAGGCGCTAGCTATCAGCCGATTGGCCTCGGTTTCTTTGCTCCCAGCGATCCGTTTGTTTGGGTTCTCACCGCGATCAGCGCGCCAACCTTCTGGGCGCCTTCACTTTCGATCGGATTACTGCTTCTATTCAGCAAGGCGATTGCTTTTATCGGTGCCTGGCGCCTAATGTCGCTGCTGGTCGAATCGGCCTTGGTTCGCAACCTAGCCGCTTTGGCATTCGTTCTTTGGCCAGCCATTGCGGTGGCTAGCCTAGAGGGTCGGCTGCCGGCGATCATTACCGCGGCCACACTGCCTTGGGTGCTATTTGCTCTGGCCCGCACTGCGGGTATTGGCAAGGCCGCTGCCGCTGGTGCCGCTTTGCCAATCTGGGTTTGGGTAGCGGTCGCGGGGTTGTTATTCGCCGCGGTTGGTGCCAGCTCACCAAGTCTGATTCCGATGTTGCTGGTTCTGCTTGCCGCCGCCATGGCCGTTCGCATTCGACGCTTCGGCTACCTCATCTGGGTGCCGCTTCCGCTTGCCGCGATCATGGCACCGTCGGTTTTGCACTACCTACTAGAACTTCAGCCGCTGGCGACCATCGCCGATCCAGGTTTGCCGCAGGCCACACCAAGGCTTGAGTTTTGGCAACTTCTACTTGGTGGGCAGGCCTATGGCGCTGGCCTTCCAGTGGTTGGTCAAATCTCGCAGTGGGTTGTGATTCCGGTATTGGTTCTGGGGCTGCTTGCTCTGCTCACCAAGCGCAGCAACGTTGCTGCGGCAATCGGGCTAATCGGCTTAGTTTCGCTAGCCAGTTCGATTGTGGTGACCTCGATCGAGTTTCCGGCAATCGGCGTTGGCTCGGCAACCGGGTCACTCGACTACATCAATGGTTCAGCCGCGCCTCACCTGATTTTGGCGGGGCTTTGCTTTGCCGCCATGCTTGCCGTTGGCCTTGGTGAGGCCAAATCACGCTCGGCCCGAGTGGTGCTTTCATCGGTCTTGGTGGCGCTTTCGATAGCGCCAACGGCAGCTTTGGCAGCCACCAGCGCTCCGGGCTTCAAATACACCGATGCCCGGGTGGTGCCATCGATTGTTGCGGCCGAAAGCGCCCTTGGCAGCCAACTAAAAATGTTGGTGATCAACCCCGAAGTCGACGGCGATTCTGGCGTTCGTTTCGGCGCCGAAATCGTTGGCGGCGACGGCATTCAACTGCAAGACGTGAGTTTGGGCTATCGATTCGCTCTTAAGAATCTTCAGGTGCCAACCGACTCGAGCGACCAGACCGCACTCGCCAAGGCGCAGCGCTATTCGACAACTGCCAAGTTGGTTGCCGATCTGGCCTCGGCAAACGGAACCGATTTGACGCAGGCTCTTCAAGATGCCGGTCTTGGCTATGTTTTGGTGCCCGACCACAGTTCGAGTGTCAATCACGACCTTGGGATCGCTCTTGATTCGGTGAAAGAACTTGAAGCAGTTGGCGTAACCGACTTCGGCAAACTTTGGCGAGTCAAACAACCGAATCCTGAACTGATAAAGCCCGCAAAAGACGAACCATCGGTTTGGTCAATTACTAAGGGTGTGCAGCTAGCCGTGTTGCTTGCCTTCATCTTGCTCGCTTTGCCAACCGGTTCTGGCCGCACAACCAAAACCACTGATAGTTCGATTTTCGTCGAGGCGGGTGAAGACGCCGATGCTTAAGCGATTCGCTTCACTGATTTCGGTTCTGGCTTTGGGCGCAGCACTAGCTTTCTTGGTGCCGAAGTTCGAGATCACCGCCGCCCAGATTCCTCAGGCTCGTGAGCTAGAGGTTAAGGCTCGTGATTTGCAGCTAGTCTGCCCTGGCGGGGTTTATCAAAGTGGTGGCTCGAGTGGCACCAAGCTCGGCAGCTTTGTGGCTTTGGGCACCGGCACGGTTTCGAGTCGATTCGCAAACCCCGATCCCGCCAAGGTGGTTTTGCAACGTGAGGGCTCGGTATTCACCGTGGCAGACCCCGAGGGCTTGGCCGAACAGGGCTCGATGTTGCTCAACGCCAACCAGATTCAGTTGGTGGGAGGCTCTGCAATCGCTGGCCTTACCGGAGCCGCATGTCAGCGCCCGTCGAGTGAGCAGTGGCTGATTGGCGGCGACACCGATACCGGTCGCGAGTCGCTGCTCATACTCAAAAACCCCACCGCTGTCGACGCAACCGTTGACCTAGAGATTTTTAGCCAAGGTGGTCGAGTTTCAGCGCCGGGGCTAACCGGCATAGCCGTTGTTGCTGGCAAGACCG
>JBEGKM010000052.1:0-6878 GCA_041184065.1 Actinomycetota bacterium | reverse complement strand
CGCCGTACCGAAGAACGTTGCCAAGCTGGCCTTTGAGCTCAACGGTCGAGGCAAAGCCAGGGTTCTTGGCTTCGTTCTCGGCGCTCTGACCGGCATCGCGCTGCCAGGCTGCCTCTAGCTCGGCACCAAACCAGTTGGCAACCGCAGAGTCATAGCGGGCGGTGTGCGAGAAGGCCTGGTATGCCAGCTCGCGGCGCTGCTGCATGGTGGTGCCGCCCTGCTCAACGGCGGTGATGATCTCGCCATACTTGGCCGGGTCAACCACGATGGCAACGTTGGCGTGGTTCTTTGCCGCCGCGCGAACCATGGCTGGACCACCGATGTCGATCTGCTCAACAACTGCATCACCCTTGGCACCAGACTGAACGGTTTGCACAAATGGGTAAAGGTTTACGACAACTAGCTCGAAAGGCAATACCTTCAAGGCGTCAAGCTGACCCTCGTGAGCAATCAGGCGCATGTCGGCAAGAATGCCCGCGTGAATGCTTGGGTGCAGAGTCTTTACGCGACCATCCAAGGTTTCAGGAAAACCGGTGACCTGAGAAACCTCGGTTACCGGGATGCCGGCAGCCTTGATTGCACTGTAGGTGCCACCGGTCGAGATGATGTCGACGCCGGCTTGGTTTAGCGCCTGAGCAAGATCGAGAAGACCGGTTTTGTCTGACACCGAAAGCAGCGCGCGGCGAATGCCAATGCGGTCGCGGTGACGGTAGTCGGCTGGCTGGTGGTCGTTGTGAGCTGCCAAGATGGTGCCTTTCGAAGGTGGTTAGAGCGTAATTGTCTTCGCGGCGATAGCTTTCACGGTTGAAACCAACAGTTCGCGCTCAACTGCCTTGATGCGCTCGTGTAGGTCGTGTTCGTTATCGTCGGTTTGAACCTGCACTTCTGCTTGCGCAATGTGAGGCCCGGTATCGACACCTTCGTCGACAACGTGAATGGTCACACCAGTTGTGGAAACGCGAGCCTCGAGGGCATCGCGAACGGCGTGAGCGCCAGGAAAAGCTGGCAACAGTGATGGGTGCGTGTTGATTAGGTTCGGGCTGAGCGCACGAACAAAATTTGGCGGCAAGATTCGCATGAACCCGGCAAGAACCACCAGGTCTGGCTTGAAGTGTTTGATGTTGGCAAGCAACACATCGGCCCACTCTTCGCGGCTGTTGAATGCGCCCGGGGTGACCACAAATGTCGGCACTCCAAAACGTTCAGCGTGAGCCAAGCCCTCGGCTGGGTTGTCGGCGCCAACGGCAACAATTTTTGCGCCAAATAGCGGGTTTTCGGTCGCTTCTAGCAGGGCCTTCAGGTTTGAACCCGAGCCCGAAATGAGAACGACGATAGACAGCATTCGTCTAGTTTACCTTGAGCGCTCGAGCAGCAGCGGGTGGTCTGGCTTATCTGGTCGGGCGCTAAAAAACGCCGCCAGAATCGAAACGGATGCCGTCTCAACAAACACCACGCCCATCAAAAGCAAAGGGTTTATGCCAACGGTTTGCAAACGGCCAGGACCAAACCCTCCGGATGCGGCCGCGGCCAAAATACCCATCTCGACGGCGGCAACGAAACCGATTGCTAGACCGAGCGAGATTGCTGCATTCCAAGCCGAGGCGAACTCGAATCTAACCTCATCTGCGTGGCGCTTGATCAGTAGCGTGGCGGCAAAAGCGCCAAGCAGTGGCACAGCAACCGCAATCAAGCCAAAGCTGACTTGCCCGGCCGGAATTGCGCCAACAATTGGGAAAATCGGCATCGGCCCGATGTTGGTAGCGATTGGGCTGATGATCGAGCCCGCGCCGAATTGAAAGCCAACGCCGGTTAGCCAAGCCGCACCAAAAATCACCAGGTTTGGCAGCACGGCAAGCTGGCCGGCGGTAACCATGATGCCGCCGAGCACGCTCACCTGAAGGCCCTCATAGAACCGAGTCACCGTAATCCAGTTGACTGCCAAAAGCACCGCAATCATCACGGCAGAAATCGCCAAGAGCATTGCCACGATTCCGGTGCCGGCGCGAAGAGCTGGCATGGCGAGTGCTCGAATTCCCCAGTGCAGATTGTCGACTCGATCGGCAACCCAGTTCTTGAACCAAATTCGCTCGGCAGCCTCTGGCAAATTTGATGCTTCGCCAAACAACTGGCGCTTGCCGGTTAGCGAACCGACAATCAGCACGATGGCAAAAAAGATTGGCGGCAAAAACGTGCCCTGCCAGTTCACCGGGTAAATCGCCGCGTTGTGGGCTGCGGTGCTCAAGAACAGCGAGATTGCACCATAAACCGCGGTAGCTGAAAGCCATCCCGGCCAAAGTTCGTTTGCAGCGGTGAGCCTGCGACCAAGGCGAAGCGCCAGAAAACCGATTAAGAAAGTTAGCCCGAGCGGCACCACGCTAATCACAAAACTTGGCGCCTCAACGCCCATGATGACACCCTCGGCCACCACTAGGCGAGTGCCGTGAGCCATCAACCAAATATCACTAGCGGCGCGAAACGCGACAAACCAGTCGATGGATGGGTCGTTCTCAAAAAGCCAAATCACCGTCAACGGTGCGAGCGTTATGCCCACCCCGATGCCGGCGATTACGAGTGCTTCGAAGGCAGCAATTAGAAAAGTGAGTCTGCGGTTCAAGTCGAGCCACTCCCCCTAATTGCGAATCTTGCGAAAGGTTAGAGGCTCTTGAAGACCTCGCGCATGAGCGCAGCGGTCTCTGATGGAGTCTTGCCAACCTTTACGCCAGCTGCTTCGAAAGCTTCTTTCTTGGCCTGCGCGGTTCCGGCTGAGCCAGAAACGATTGCACCGGCGTGACCCATGGTCTTGCCCTCTGGTGCGGTGAATCCCGCAACGTAGGCAACAACCGGCTTGGTGACGTTTGCCTTGATGTAGGCAGCGGCCTTCTCTTCTGAGTCGCCACCGATTTCACCAATTAGAACGATTGCCTTGGTCTCAGGGTCAGCCTGGAAAGCAGCAAGTGCGTCGATGTGGGTGGTGCCGATGACAGGGTCGCCACCGATACCGATTGCGGTTGACATGCCGATGTCGCGAAGTTCGAACATCATCTGATAGGTCAGGGTGCCCGACTTTGAAACTAGACCGATTGGGCCAGCGCCGGTGATGTCTGAAGGGGTGATGCCCGCGTTAGATTTTCCTGGAGAGATGATGCCTGGGCAGTTAGGGCCAATCAGGCGAGTCTTTTGACCCTTTGAAACGTTGTATGCCCATGCCTCTGCCGAGTCGTGCACCGGAATGCCCTCGGTGATTGCAACTGCCAAGCCGATTTCGGCGTCGATTGCCTCGATCATTGCAGCCTTGGCAAAGGCTGGTGGAACGAAGATGACGGTGACGTTTGCGCCGGTTGCTGCCATGGCATCGGCAACGGTGCCGAATACAGGAAGCTGCTTGCCCTCGACATCGACGGTCTCGCCGGCCTTGCGTGGGTTCACGCCGCCAACGATGTTTGAGCCGCCAAGTAGCATGCGGCGGGTGTGCTTCATACCCTCAGAGCCAGTCATGCCCTGAACGATGATTCGAGAGTTCTCGTCTAGAAAAATAGCCATTTCGGTTTCCTTTTATACTCTCGGGCTTAGCGGTTAGCTAGCTCGGCTGCCTTGTCGGCAGCTTCATCCATGGTGTCTACAACGGTGACTAGCGGGTGTGCAGCTTGCGCAAGAATGTAGCGGCCCTCGAGCACGTTGTTGCCGTCTAGACGAACGACTAGCGGCTTTGAAGCCGAGTCGCCCAGAGTCTTAAGTGCGCCCACGATACCGTTGGCCACTGCGTCACAGGCGGTGATTCCACCGAATACGTTTACAAAAACGCTCTTTACCTGTGGGTCGTTCAAAATCACGTCTAGACCAGCGGCCATCACCTCGGCCGAAGCGCCACCGCCGATGTCTAAGAAGTTTGCTGGCTTCACGCCGCCGTGACGCTCGCCCGCATAGGCAACAACGTCGAGGGTCGACATAACCAAACCGGCACCGTTTCCGATGATTCCAACTTCGCCGTCAAGCTTCACGTAGTTGAGGTCCATGGCCTTGGCCTTTGCCTCGAGTGGGTCAAGCTCGTCGCGCTCCATTGACTCACGCTCGTGACGGAACTCGGCGTTGTCGTCTAGCGAGACCTTGCCATCGAGTGCGATGATCTGGCCGTCGGTGGTTAGAACGAGTGGGTTCACCTCAACCAAGGTGGTGTCTTCCTTTACGAATACCTCGTAAAGCTTCACGAACACGGGAGCAACCTTGGCAGCTAGCTCATCGTCGAAGCCACCCTGCTTGGCAATACTTAGCGCGGTGGCTAGGTCGATGCCCTTGGTTGCGTCTACCGGCACCTTGGCTAGCGCCTCTGGGCGCTCTTCGGCAAGCTGCTCGATCTCCATGCCACCCTCAACGCTGCAAAGCGAGAGGAAGGTGCGGTTTGATCGGTCTAGCAGAACCGAGAAATAGAACTCTTGGGCAATTGAGGCACCCTGGGCAACCATCACGCGCTTGACGATGTGGTCTTTGATGTTCAAACCAAAGATGTTTTTAGAAAGCTCTTTTGCCTCTTCAGGGGTCTTCGCGACCTTGACGCCGCCGGCCTTGCCGCGGCCGCCGGCCTTAACCTGCGCCTTTACGACTACAACTCCACCGATTTTTGCGGCAGCTGCCTCAACCTCTTCAGGGGTGTCTGCGATCAGACCCTGAAGAACTGGAACGCCGTAAGCCTCGAACATGTCGCGGGCCTGATATTCGAATAAATCCACTTTGATTTCCGTATCTCTGAAATGTGGGCAACCATACAAGTTTAGAGGCTTTGCGCAGCAAGGTTTGCAGGGGTAGAGCTATAACTTCTCGATTGGCGCTACCTTGACCAAAAGCTTTTTGACACCGATCGAACCAAAGTGAATCTCGGCAGTTTGGCGGGGTGCAACCCCGGCGACCGCGATTACTTTGCCCTTGCCAAAATCAGAGTGCATAACCAGATCACCAACATCGAGCGTGAGCCCTTCGTTGTTGCGCACCGATGAAATCGCGCCCTTCCATTCGGTTTTTGGTTTGTTGCTCGGAGTGCCGCCATAGCCGCTGCCCGAATCGCTCGAGCCATAACCGGTTTCTTCGGCGATCGAGCTGCGATAGCGAGGGCTGACCACGTTTCGGCTAGACACCGCGCCGCTTTCGCGCCACTCGATTAGGTCGGCTGGAATCTCTTGAAGATAGCGACTCGGGGTAGACGATTCGGTTTCGCCGAAGGTTGAGCGCATCATGGCCAGGCTGATGTGCAGTTTTTGACGAGCACGTGTGATGCCCACATAAAACAAGCGGCGCTCTTCGGCCATGCCGCCCGGCGTGAAGAATGACATTTTGTGCGGCAGCAAGCCCTCTTCGATGCCGGTCAAGAAGACGGCTTCGTATTCGAGGCCCTTGGCGGTGTGCAGGGTCATTAGCGAAACTGTTCCAGATTCGTCGTCGATGTCGTCGGCAGCAGCAACCAGGGCGACTTCGTTCAAGAAGTCTGGAAGGCGGCCCTCTGGGTTGTTGCGGTTGAATTCGCGAGCAACCGACACTAGTTCTTCGAGGTTCTCAACGCGCGCTTCGTCTTGCGGGTCGCGGCTGGCCCGAAGCGACTCAAGGTAGCCGGTGCGCTCAAGCACCGCTCGCAAAATAAAGTCGACCGGCTGGTTCTCGATCATTGCCTCGAGCTCGTTTAACAGGTCGGCAAGTTGAGTGATTGCACCGGTGATTTTTGGGCCAAAGCCAAGGTCGCCAACGTGTTCAAGCACCTGGCGCACCGATAGGCCATTGCGCTCGGCATAGCTGGCAATTTGGGTTTCGCTGGCATCGCCGATGCCACGCTTTGGCACATTCAAAATGCGGCGGGTGGCTAGGTCGTCTCGGGTGTTGGCAATGGCAACCAAATAGGCCATGGCATCTTTGATTTCTAAGCGCTCATAAAACTTGGTGCCGCCAACGACTCGGTATGGCACCGCCGAGCGAATGAAGATGTCTTCAAGGGCGCGCGTTTGAGCATTGGTTCGATAGAAAACCGCGATGTCGCGATAGTTGGTGCCCTCGCGGTGCAGCTTGTGAATTTCGTCGGCGATGAACTGGGCTTCGTCGTGCGCCGAATAACCGGTGTAGCCAACAATCTTTTCGCCATCGCCAGAGGCAGTCCAAAGGTTTTTGGCAGGGCGGTCGAAGTTGTTTTGAATCAACGCGTTGGCGGCAGAAAGAATGTTTTGGGTTGAGCGGTAGTTTTGCTCGAGCAAGATCGTTTTGGCACCACCGAAGTCTTTTTCGAAATCGGTGATGTTGCGAATATCGGCACCGCGGAACGCATAAATTGACTGGTCAGAGTCACCCACCACGGTTAGCGACGAGTTAGCGGCAAGCTCGCGAATCAGAGCATATTGTGCGTGGTTGGTGTCTTGATATTCGTCGACCAGAATGTGCTTGAACTTTTGCTGGTATTGCTCACGAATGTCGGGGAACGCGCGGAAGAGGTGAACCGTTTCGCTGATTAGGTCGTCAAAGTCGAAGGCGTTATTGCGGCGAAGTTCGCGTTGGTAGCGATCGAATAGTTCGGCAAGCATGCGGGCCACCGGGTCGGCTTGATCGATGGTGCGCGCATAGCCCTCGGCATCCATGAGTTCGTTTTTTGCGTTTGAAATAACGCTCGAAACACCGGCCGGGGTGAGTTTGTGGATGTCGGCACCGAGCTCTTTGATTAGACGCTTGAGGATGGCACGGCTGTCGCCCGAGTCGTAGATGGTGAAGTTTGAGTCGTGCCCGAGGCGGTCACTCTCGCGACGCAAAATCAGCACGCAGGCAGAGTGAAAAGTCTTGAGCCACATGCCATCGGCTGCCTCGCCAAGCAGCTCTTTGACTCGCTCGCGCATTTCGGCTGCGGCCTTGTTGGT
>JBEGKM010000051.1:0-6986 GCA_041184065.1 Actinomycetota bacterium | reverse complement strand
ATACAAATCGTTCAAACTTGCCGAAAAGGCCTTTGGTGCCGGCGTAAACGGCCCATTGGTTGCGGTGGCTTCTGCCGATCGCCAGATCAATGGTCTTGAGCGCCTCGAGTTCCAGGCTGGTGTAGCCACCAGAATGATGGAGCTGCCAAACGTTTCATCGGTCATTGCCGCCGCGGTTTCGAGCGACAAGACCAAGTTCTTGTTCCAGGTAATTCCGGTGGATGGGCCGGCCAGTGAAACCACTGAAAAGTTGGTGTTTGCTTTGCGTGGGTTGTCGGCTGAGTTCAAACAGAAATACAAAGTCGACTTGGGCGTCACCGGCGCAGCCGCCGCGAACATCGACATTTCGAAGAAGCTCGCCGACGCCCTACCGCTCTATCTAGGTGCGGTTTTGTTGTTGTCGCTGTTCCTACTGATTCTGGTTTTCCGTTCAATTCTGGTGCCGCTGATTGCTAGCGCAGGCTTCCTATTGACCGTGGTTGCGACATTGGGTTCGGCCGTTGCAGTGTTCCAGTGGGGTTGGCTGGGCGAAGTGTTCGATATTCACGATCCCGGGCCAATCATGAGCTTTGTGCCAACCCTGATTATTGGTGTGGTTTTCGGTCTGGCGATGGACTACCAGCTGTTCTTAGGCTCGGGAATGCGCGAGGCTTTCGTTCACGGCAAGTCGGCTAAAGACGCCGTGAACTTCGGAATTCACCTTTCCCGACCGGTCGTGATCGCCGCGGCAATCATCATGGTCACTGTTTTCGGCGGCTTCGCTTTTTCGGAGATGACCACCATCCGTCCGATTGGATTCGGTCTTGCCGTTGGCGTGCTGTTTGACGCCTTCTTGGTGCGCTTGCTATTGGTGCCGGCGCTGATGACCTTGGTCGGCGACAAAGCATGGTGGTTGCCGAAATGGCTTGACCGCATTCTGCCTGATGTGGATGTTGAGGGCGCAGCCCTCGAACGCAAGGTCGAGAACTGATCGGTTAAATGAAGAATGCCACCCGCCCTGGGTGGCATTCTTCATTGGCGGCTATTTGACTTCAATTACGTCGCCATCGAGAGTCGAATCGAGCACGGAGATTGTGTAAGCCCCAACCTTGAGTGATTCGCCCTTGGCAAGTGGGGCCTTGGTTTTCCAAATATCTTGAGCGTTGTCAAAATTGCTTTGCACTTGAAGCGGCCCGAAACCCGATTGAAGCGACGTATCAATTTTGTAGACCAGGGCTCCAGCTTTCGCTAGTTTGCTGTCCAAGCCAATGGGGCGACGGCTCTCAACCACAATTGCTGTCGTTTTTCCGGTTGGAATAACCAAGGCTTTTAGCCCTCCCTTGGTTTCAACTGGCGTAATTGTGTGCTGCCCAATCGGAGAACTGGCGCACTTGATTTGATCATCAGTTAGCCAGTCGAGCACCCAGCGTTCCCAGGCGAACAGTCCAGGTGCCTGCGAGTTGAAGTCGCTAAAACCCATGTAGCTGAAGTAGCCAACGTAGCGGTGGTAACCGGCATAACCGTATCCGGCTTCATCTCGTGCGTAAACATCAACCAGACCCAAAGAGTGCGAGATCTCGTGATTCAGCCAGATTGCTCCCCACACGTTGATGTCGTTTCCGGAGGTCGCCCCATTGTGCAAATTTTTTCCGTCGAGCACGATTCCGTCGTTTTCGAAATAACTGACCGCCGGGCCATTTTGAAAATGGGTAGCATCCGGGTTGGCAAAAATTAAGAAGCTTCCGGCGTCGCTGTAATCCACGTCTTTGTCGGCCAGCTTTAGGGCTTCCTCAACGTAGGCGCGCTGCGATTCGTAAGTATTGAAGTTATAAGACGTGGCTGGCTTGCTCATGCGGTACCACTTCTGAGTCGGCTGCAACTGATAGTCCAGCTTGCCGTAGGACACCTCAGCAAAAACCTCCGGCGCGCGCTTAATCATTTCAAACGCCTGTTGCACTGTCTTGGATGCCGGTGCATCGCTAAAGTCAACAAAAATGATTTTTGATTTCACAACGCCGGTAGTTTGACCACGGTGACTGATTCTAGGGAAAGCAATCGCAACATCGCCGCGCCCATCGGCAACTGGCAGCTTGCACGCCGCAGTTAAGTCAACGGGTTCTGGTTTTGGAATAGGCGCCGGGATGGAAACCACCGGTGCCTTCACCTTCCACACTTTTTTCTTGCCGGCGGCCGCGCAAACCAGAGTGGTTTTTCCAACTTTGACGGTTTGGCCAACCTTCGTGCAAACCGCACCCGCCTTGGCGCTTGCGGCGAAAGCTGTTTGGCCAGCACCAACCAGCGCAATTGCGCTCACCAATGCAAACAGTATTCTTGCTGACTTGAGTGTCGTCATTCTCCCCGCCCATAACACAATTCGAATGGTTCAGTTCTATTCGATACCCGGGAGCGAGTCAAGGTTAGCGATAACATTGGACAAATCTCAGTGAAGGAATGCCCATGATTTTGAGCGCCGTTGGAAGCCATGCCTTTAACGACGGGTGGATCGTGCGCAAACCGATGGGTCCTTTTGCGGCTGTCATGGGAGGTCCGGAGGACGTTCGTGCGGTAACACTGCCTCACGATTCGTTGCGCGATGCAGAGCGAACTCCCAACGCTCCCTCGGGTTCGGCTTCGGCCTATTTTCCTAGTGGCGCTTGGACTTACGTAAAGACTTTCGATGCCCCGACTGAATGGGCCGGCAAGCGAGTTGCTCTGCAATTCGACGGAGTAGCAAGCAACGCCTTGGTCTACATCAACGAATGCCTAGTCGCCCAACGACCATACCCATACGCCAGATTTGTGGCCGACCTAACCGCATTTTTGAAGCCGGGCGAAGCAAATGTGATTCGCGTTGAAGTTCGAGTGCACAAAGACTCTCGCTGGTACACCGGTGCCGGTATCTATCGCCCCGTGCAGATTTTGGTCAGCGAACCTGTGCACCTGGTTGCCGATTCACTCATCACCGAAACCAAATCAATCGATGACGGTTTTGCCGTTATTGAGGTCTCGGCTGAAGTGGCTAATTTCTCAATCGCTGCAGCGCAGGCCCGCCTCGAACTTCAAATTCTTGATGAGCATGGTGCTGTCGTGGCAAATCGAGTGGTGCCGGTTTCGGCTCTGCCAAACTCTGCCGCCAACATAAGCCAACAGTTCACCATCGATGAACCCGCCCTTTGGTCAGTCGATGAGCCACATTGTTATTCGGTGGTAGCAAATCTTTACATTGGCTCATTGATTTGCGACAACAAGGCAGCAAAATTTGGCATTCGCACAGTTTCAGTCGACTCAAAGCGTGGGCTGCGAGTAAACGGCCAGACCATCAAACTGCGTGGTGCTTGCATTCACGTTGATAACGGGTTGCTCGGTGCCATTTCGCTGCCGAAGGTTGAGCGCCGCAAGGTTCAAAAGCTCAAAGAGGCCGGCTTTAACGCGGTGCGCATTTCGCACAACCCCGCGAGTCAGGCATTCTTGGATGCCTGTGACGAGGTGGGCATGTTTGTGATGAACGAAGCTTTCGACACCTGGACCATTGAGAAGTCTGAGTTCGATCAAACTCGTAACTTTATGGAGTGGTGGGAACGCGATGTTGAGTCGATGGTGCGCGGTTCAATAAATCATCCAAGTGTGATTCTTTATTCAATCGGCAACGAAATTCCTGAGCTCGGGAGCGCAGCAGGCAGGAGCTGGAACCGAAAAATCGCAGCAAAGGTGCGTTCGATTGACGCGACCAGACCCGTGACCAACGGCATCAACACAATGCTCACCATCGATATGTCTGAGCTGATTCAGAAAGCCGGCGGGCTAAACGAATTCATGGGTGCCGATGGCGACATGTCTGGCACCTTCAATGCGATTGCAATCACTCCGCAGGTGAGCGAGGCGGTCGAGGAAGTTGCAGCTGCCCTCGATGTGGTTGGTTACAACTATGCCGAAGGGCGCTACGCAATTGATCTTGCCGAGCACCCCGACCGCGTGATTGTGGGATCAGAAACTTTTCCCAATCAGATTGCAGCCAACTGGAAGTTGGTTGAAAAGTTCGACCACGTGATTGGTGACTTCACGTGGACTGGTTGGGATTACCTTGGCGAAGTTGGCATCGGTTCGGTGGCCTACAAAGAAGATGAGAGTTTCACCGGCGGGCTCGGCCGAGAGTATCCATATCTACTTGCCTACTGCGGCGACATCGACGTGACCGGCTATCGCCGCCCGGCTTCGTATTATCGTGAGATTGTTTTCGGATTGCGACAAGAGCCCTTCATCGCAGTTCAGCACCCGGCTCGCTTTGAGCACACGGTGGTTTCATCGCCGCCATGGGCGTGGAGCGACGTTGTCGAAGGTTGGTCTTGGGCCGGTTATGAAGGCAAGCCGATTCGCGTTGAGGTGTATGCCGATGCGGATGAGGTCGAATTGCTTTTGAACGGGCAATCGCTTGGCTCTGCGCCGGTCGGCACTAAAAAGCCACTGGTCGCTAACTTTGAGGTGGCCTACGCAAACGGAGAGTTGGTCGCTGTCGCCAAGCGCGATCGGGTTGAGGTTTCGAGAACTTCAATTGCCTCTGCCAGTGGCGCAAGCCAATTGAGCGTTTTGACTGACAGTGCATCTTTAACCTCCGACGGCCAAGATGTAGCTCACGTCGAGATTTCACTGCGCGATGCGTCGGGCACATTGTTCAATTTGGCAGACGATGAAATCACCGTTGAGATTTCTGGTGCTGGAGTGCTTGCCGGGCTTGGATCGTCAAACCCGAGCACCGAGACGCGATTCGACTCAAGCGTGGTTTCGGCCTTCGACGGTCGAGCCCTAGCCATAGTGCGTGCGACCGAAGCCGGTGAAATCTTGGTCACCGTTTCGACCTTCGCACACGGTTCAACGACGCTCAGTATTATTGCGGCATGACCCAAAGTTCACTGACTTCACCGCGCAAACTGTTTTTGCTCTTCGCTCTTGGCGAGGCTCTCACCTGGAGTCTGCTTCTTGGCGGGCTGGCCTTTAGGGCGGTAATGGGCGCACCCCCGTTGATGTTGACAATCATCGGCGGCATTCACGGCGCGGTGTTCTTGGGCTACGCGGTAACCGCATCGGTGGTTGGTGTTAATCAGCGCTGGGGTTTCGGGCGCATTGCCCTCGGTGTTGTTTTGGCCATCGTTCCATACGCGACAATTCCATTCGAGCGTCGAGTCGACAGGCGCGGGCTATTGAACGGTGAATGGCGCCGTACCGAGTCTGCAGACCCTCGCGATGCCAACTGGTTTGATCGCCTGTTTCGCTGGTTCATAAATCGCCCAGGGCTGCTAGTTGCAACCATGCTGCTGGTTGTCGCCGTCATCTTTGGCTCGTTGCTTCTTATTGGCCCACCCGGTGGGTGGCCGCAAGACTAATCTCTCAGCAGGGTGAAATACCATTAGATAACTATGGATGAACTGCAGATCAACTACCCGGAAGATCTTCCGGTAACTGGTCGCAGGGCAGAAATTCTAGAAGCCATTGGCAATCACCAGGTCGTAATCATCGCAGGTGCCACTGGGTCAGGCAAGACTACGCAGATTCCCAAGATGTGCCTCGAGCTCGGCCGCAAAAGCATCGCCCACACGCAACCGCGCCGCATTGCCGCGCGCGCAGTCGCCGAGCGCATTGCCGAAGAACTAAAGGTGGAGCTTGGCTCATTGGTGGGTTATCAGGTTCGCTTCACCGACAAGGTAAGTGCCGAAACCAGGGTCAAGGTGATGACCGACGGAATCTTGCTGAACGCGATGCAGCGGCATCGAAACCTCGAACAATACGACACCGTCATCATCGACGAAGCCCACGAGCGAAGCCTGAATATCGACTTTCTGTTGGGTTATCTAAAGCAGCTCTTGCCAAAGAGGCCAGATCTAAAAGTAATCGTCACATCGGCCACTATTGACCCCGAATCTTTCAGCAAGCATTTTGGCGATGCGCCCATCATCGAGGTTTCTGGTCGAACCTTTCCAATCGAAGTTCGCTATCGACCAACTGCGCGCGAGGCCCACGACGACACCGACCCAGATGAAGAAACTACGGCCTCTGACTACATTGATGGCATCACCAAGGCCCTCAAAGAACTTGAGGCCGAGGCCGAGGGCGACACCCTGGTGTTTTTGTCTGGTGAGTCTGAGATTCGAGACGCGCAAGAGGCTATCGAGGGTGGCATCAATTCCGGAACACTCAAAAAAGGCACCGAGGTCTTGCCGCTGTATGGTCGCTTGAGCGCCGACGAACAGCACCGCGTGTTTCAGCCGAGCAAGATGCTCGGCTTGCGCCGCCGTGTAATTTTGGCCACCAACGTTGCCGAGACCAGCCTTACGATCCCCAACATCAAATATGTAATCGATGCAGGGACTGCGCGAATATCGCGGTATAGCCCAAAGGCCAAGGTTCAGCGACTGCCAATCGAGGCCATCTCTCAGGCGAGCGCAAACCAGCGTGCCGGTCGCTCTGGTCGAACCAGCCCGGGCGTCGTCATTCGCCTTTATGCCGAAGACGATTATGAAGCTCGCCCCGAATTCACCGACCCCGAGATTCTGCGAACCAACTTAGCCTCGGTGATTCTGCAGGCAGCCAACCTTGGCTTGGGTGACATCACCGAGTTTCCATTTATTCAGCCGCCAGATGCACGAGGTGTGAAAGACGGCCTTGGGTTGCTGGCCGAGCTTGGTGCCGTGCAAGACACCAAGGGCAAGAGTGTTCGCCTCACCCCGATAGGCAAGAGTCTCGCCCGTCTGCCGATCGAACCGCGTTTTGCTCGCATGCTGCTCGAAGCCAAAGAACAAGAATTGGTTCGAGAGGTCATGATTATCGTGGCCGGTCTAACCGTTCAAGACCCGCGCGAGCGACCACTCGCCAAACGTCCCCAGGCCGATGAATCCCACGCTCGATTTGCCGACCCAACCAGCGACTTTTTGAGCCTGCTCAATCTTTGGAACTACATCGAAGAACAGCAGCAAAAGCTTTCATCGTCGGCATTTAGAAGGCTCTGCAAAAAAGAA
>JBEGKM010000050.1:0-7188 GCA_041184065.1 Actinomycetota bacterium | reverse complement strand
CACACCTACCGCAGTGGCCACAACTACTGCACCGGCTCCGGTTGCGACTAAAGCCGTTACCCCAACCCCTACGCCTACTTCCACCAAAACCGCTTCGTCATCGGCAGCCGTGGCTAAAACCGGCTCAATGGTGAACTACAAGTACGGCACCGTGCAGCTCGAAGTGGTTAAAACTGGGTCGAAAATCACCGATATCAACATCATTTGGGGTACTACCAAGGGCCGCGAATGGGCGGCTGTGCCAAGCATGCTGGTGACCGCTGCCATCTCGGCCCAGGGCAGTGGTTTCTCAAACGTCTCTGGTGCAACCTTCACATCGACCGCTTTCAGATCGGCATTGGAGTCAGCTCTTGCCAAGTTCTAACCCATACACAACTGCCAAAATTGGTGGCAAGCGCCGTTGGGTTGCCGGAGCACTAGGTCTGGCTACCTTGAGCATCGGCAGCGGATTTGGCATCAACTCTCTGCTGAACCCGGCCCTCGAAACCTCAAACGTAGGCGGTGACCCGGTCAGTACCGACATGACGGTTCGCGGCGACGCCGTGCCATACCAATACGGCGTGATTGAGCTCGAGGTGGTTCGCACCGGCGGAAAAATTTCGGCGGTCAACCTGATTCAAGCGAGCACCTCGGGATCTGACTGGGCTGTGGTGCCAAGCATGCTGGTCAAGGCAACGATTCAGGCCCAGGGTTCTGGATTTGGCAACATTTCTGGCGCAACATTTACCACCGAGGCCTATAAACAAGCCTTGAACAGCGCAATCAGCAAACTTACCTAACGCTTCATAAACTGTGACCATGGCCAACCACTTTGAGCACGTCGAGCTGTGCATGGGCACGGCCTTTAGGTTTGCCGGCAATAGCCCTCTAACCGAGTTCGAGACCCAAGCTGTTTTGGCCGAAGCGATTGCCAAACTGCATGATGCAGATCAAATCTTTAGCCTTTATAAACCCGAGTCACCTCTGTCGCAATTGGCGCGGTGCGAGACATCGGTTGCCAAGTGCCCGCCGGTGGTCGACGAGGTTTGGGGCCTTTGTGAGCAGTGGGAGAAAACCACCGATGGCTGGTTCAGCCCGTTCACACCAGAACACACCTTTGACCCGAGCGGGTTGGTCAAAACCTGGGCAGCGCAGGCGAGCATCGATGTTTTGCTTGGTGCTGGCATAACTGATTTCACTCTGAATGCAGGTGGCGATGTTTTTATTGGCCCGGCTGTGACCGACGCGATTGAGAAAAAACTTGGCATTCACAAGCCGGTTTCGATTGCCGCCGAAGACGCCGGAGTGCTGACCGTGATTGATCTTGCCGGCACCGATTTCAATGCGCTAGCCACCAGCGGAAGCGCCGAACGAGGCGCGCACATTTGGAACCCACGAAACCCCGATCGCGAACCAAGCGACTTGCTTCAGGTAAGTGTGGTTGCCAATGATTTGGTGAAGGCCGATGTTTGGGCAACCGCTGCTTTTGCTGCTGGAATGCAAGGTGTTGCTTTGCTGAACGCGGTGCCAAATCTTGAGGCACTTTTTGTGTTGGCCAGTGGTGACCTCGCCGCGACCGACGGTTTTATCCAGCTATTTGCCAAGGCCTAAGCGAGCTGGGCTAAATGCCTAATCCCAGTTGCTTGGCGCAGGCTCTTTGCCTTTTGGCAGAGATGAGTCTTTGCCCCACTGGGCAACCCACTCGGGCAGGGTTGGTTCGCCGCCTAACCACTCGTTGCCTTCGACAGCCAGAATTTCGGCCGGGGTCAAAATGCCGCGCGAGCGCTTCAAGAAGCGAACGCGAACCATGCCCTGGGTGTAAATTTCGCCGTCAACCACCATGCGCTGATCGAAATAGAACGCTTGGTCATCCCAACCGATCACCTTTGACTGCATGTCAAAGGTCTGCCATGGCATCAGTGATTTTCTGAAGGTGATGGTTTCGGCCACGACCACCGGATACCAGCCGAGTTTCTTCCAACGCTGCCAAGAACCCGAGCGAAGCGCGAGGTCATAGCGACTGATGTCGAACAGCGCCAAAAACTTGCCGTTGTTCATGTGCTTGAACACGTCTAGGTCGGTTGGCCAGACCCGAAAAGTTCGGTGGCCAACATCGCTCCAGTGCAAGCGGCCGCGAAAACGCCAACTGGCGAGTTCATAAATCAGTCGCAGCCAAAGGTTCATTCGATGTCTCTCGCCTAGTTTCTGCCGACTACCAAATCTTTACGCGGTCAGCCGGGTCTAGCCAAAGGGCGTCGCCAGGCTTTACATCGAAGGCCTCATAGAAGGCATCGATGTTGCGCACGATCTGGTTGCAACGGAACTCGTTTGGTGAGTGCGGGTCGGTTGCCAAACGCTGAATCACCATTTCGTCGCGACCCTTGCCGCGCCAAGCCTGACCCCATGAAAGGAACAAGCGCTGTGGTCCGGTGAAGCCATCCTTGACCGCCATCGGGTCAACACCCCGCTCGTTGCAAGCAATCAGGTATGCCTTCAGCGCGATGCTCAAGCCGCCCAGGTCGCCAATGTTTTCTCCGATGGTGAAAGCGCCGTTGACCTTGTGCTCATCACCAAGCTGTACTGGTGAGAGGGCGTCGTACTGAGCAATCAGGTTCTTGGTGCGCTTCTCGAAAGCCTCGCGGTCTTCGTCGGTCCACCAAGACTGCAGTGCGCCGTCGCCGTCATATTTGCTGCCCTGGTCATCAAAACCGTGACCAATTTCGTGGCCAATCACGGCACCGATGGCACCAAAGTTCACTGCCTCGTCAGACTCTGGCGAGAAAAACGGTGGCTGCAAAATCGAAGCAGGGAACACGATTTCGTTGAAGCCCGGGTTGTAATAGGCGTTCACGGTCTGCGGGGTCATGAACCACTCATCGCGGTCGATCGGCGAACCGATCTTCTTTGACTCTTTAGCAAAGTTGAATTCTGCGACTCTGCGAACGTTGCCAACCAAGTCATCGCGGTCGACCACAATGCTCGAATAGTCGCGCCACTTGACCGGGTAGCCAATCTTTGGGGTGAACTTCTCGAGCTTCACCAGCGCCTTGGCCTTGGTTGCCTCGGTCATCCAGTCGAGGTTCAAAATGCTTTCGCGATATGCCTTAACCAGGTATGCCACGAGCTCGTCCATCTGGGCTTTCGCAGCCTGAGGAAAGTGACGCTCAACATAAACCTCACCAACGGCCTCGCCGAGTGCGCCCTCGACGGCCTGAACTCCGCGCTTCCAGCGAGCGCGCATCTCTGGCTGACCGGTTAGGCGGCGACCATAGAAAGCGAAGCGGGCATTGATCAGTGGCTCATGCAGGTATGGCGCCATGTCGTTGATTAGGTGGAACGCGATCCAAAGCTTGATCGACTCAAGGTTCGCCTCGGTGTAGACCGAGTCGAGTCCTTCAATGAAGCTCGGCATCATTACAACCGACTCTTCAAGAATGCTCTGGTCAAGACCAGCACCCTTCAACCAGAGGTTCCAGTCGAAGGTCCCGCTCAACTCTTGTAATTCGTCGAACTTGCGAAGGTTGTAAACCTTCTCGGCGTCGCGTGATTCAACGACTGTCCAGTGGTGCTTCGAGAGCGCCAATTCAAAGTTGTAAATGTGATGCGCCGCTGCGTCGGCGTCGGCGGCAGGCCAACCGGCTAGCTCGAGCATCTCGGCAATGAACGGCACATAAGCATCGCGCACTTCGGCGTGCTTTTCTTCGTGGTAGTAAGCCTCGTCTGGCAGACCAAGACCACCCTGGAAGATGTTGACCAGGTAACGCTCTGGGTTGCCAGGGTCGTTGTCGATGTACATGCCAAAAAGCACATCGCTGCCCGCGGCCGAAAGCTCACCTAGCAACTCGGTCACTTCGGCAATGCTGCCGAGCTCGGAAATCTTTTTTAGATCGGCTGCAATCGGGGCAACCCCGAGCTCGTTGGCACGCTCCTCGTTCATGAACGATGCATACATGTCACCAATTTGCTGGCTCACACCTGGCTTTGGGCTTGCCGCCGCGTCTTCGATGATTGCCTTGACGCGCTCTTCGCTTAGGTCACGCAGCAACATAAATGAGCCGTAGGTCGACTGGTCAGCCGGCATCTCGAAGCTGTCAATCCAGGTGCCATTGGTGAACCTAAACAGGTCATCTTGCACTCGAACAGTTGGGTGAAATTCACTTGTGTGAAGGCCTGGCTTTACCGGCTGAACGCTATTGGTCATTCCTTTATCCTAAGTGCCTAACGGCGGTAGAATTGGGCTTGTGGACCTTCAAAAAATCATCCTTTATTACGGCTTCGCGCCGGTGGCTGACCCCGTTGCGCTAAAGCTTTGGCAGAAGACCCTTTGTGAGTCTTTGGGTCTCAAGGGTCGCATCATCGTTTCGCCGCACGGCATCAACGGCACCCTCGGTGGCGACATGATGGTGCTAAAGAAATATGTGCGTCAGACTCGCGAATACCCGGGTTTCGGAAAGATCGACTTCAAGTGGTCAGACGGCACCGGCAACGATTTTCCGCGCCTTTCGGTTAAGAACCGCGCCGAGCTTGTGGCCTTCACCACCCCCGATGAAATCGTGGTCGAAAAGTCTGGCATCACCAATGGTGGCAAGCACCTAAAGCCAGCCCAGGTTAACCAACTGGTTGAAGAGCGCGGCGATGAGGTCGTTTTCTTCGATGGCCGCAACGCCTTCGAGGCCAAGATTGGCAAGTTCAAGAACGCCGTGGTTCCAGACGTTCAGACTTCACACGACTTTGTTGGTGAGCTTGAGTCGGGCAAATATGACCACCTCAAAGACAAGCCAATCGTTACCTACTGCACCGGTGGCATTCGCTGCGAGATTCTTTCGGCCGTCATGATCAAGCGCGGCTTCAAAGAGGTCTACCAAATCGAGGGCGGCATCGTTCGCTATGGCGAGACCTTCAAAGACAAGGGCCTGTGGGAGGGCTCGCTTTACATCTTTGATGACCGCATGGTTCAAGACTTCAGCGATGAGGCAGCGGTGATCGGCGAGTGTGAAAACTGTGGCGATGCAACAAACTCGTTCCGCAACTGCGCCAATGTTGGCTGCAAAGACCTGGTTCTGCTCTGCGACACCTGCTATGCCGACCCAACCCACTCAGAGCACAAGCCGACCCACACCCGTGGCAAGCGTCACCTGGCCGAGGTTGGCTAAAGCCCTAAAAATTAACTAGAAAATCCCCCGCAGCCGACACGTAGCTGCGGGGGATTTCTTGTCTCAGAGAGAGACACCTATTGAAAGGCGATTAGTGGCGACCGCCCTTAGACCCCTTTGGGCCCTTGGGTGCCTTTGGGCCGAGGTCGCCAGCGGCAGGTGCTGCCCAAACGGTGGTTAGAGCTGCCGATGAGGTTGCGGTTGCAACGCCGGCTGCGTCAACGGTCACGGTAACCAACGAGCCAACGCCCGCTGCGTTGTAAATCGCATACTTGGTAACCGAGCTAGCAGCACCGGCATCAATTTGGAGCGTGCCGGTTAGAACGCCAGCTGCAAGAACGGTGCCTTCAACGCGCACTGGCTTGCCGCCGGTGGTTGGCTGAGTAGCCGGAATTGCGGTGGCGTCGGCAGCAAGTGCATAGGCAACAAACTTGGCGCCGTGACCAGCAATGTGCGCATCGGTGATGTCGCTTGAGACACCGGTGATGGTTACTGCCAGCGAAGCGTGAGCGTGAGGCGCCTTGACTGCACGGTCGGTTGAGTCGAAGCTGGCTGAAACGCCTGCCTTTGGACCACGAGCCTTACCCGCATCGTGGGCAAATGATGGGGTTGCTACTACCAGGCTTAGCAAAGTTGCTGCACCTGCTGCGGCGATAACGCCGCGCTTTAGGTTCTTCTTCATGTTCGTCTTCCTTTCTCGAGGACACTTCGAATCTAAATAAGATTGCAACCTCAAGTGGCAAATTTCAGGCATCTAGGGGGCAGTTATCAGGCAGCTCTCAGACAACGACCCATATGGTCGCTAACTCTGACAGGTTTCTAAGAAACCAGCGCCCTGGCTCACAGATTTCTCACACGAAGATAAACTTGAGCCCTAATCAAAAGAGGACGAATGGGCTTTCTAGAGAACTTCGAAAAGGGTTTAGAACGCGTCGTAAACGGCGCCTTTACCAAGACCTTTAAGTCGGAGCTACAGCCGATCGAAATCGCCGCTGCGATTCGTGCAGAGATGGATGCCAAGGCGAGCATCCTGAGCCGCGATCGCGTGCTGGCCCCAAACACCTACACAGTCAGCCTTTCGCTGCCCGACTTTAAGCGCATGGAGCCGCTTGGCGAATCGCTAATCACCGAACTAACCGACCTGACCACCAAGCACGCATCGAAGCAAGGCTTTCAATTTGGTGCAGCCCTTGCCATTCGCTTGGTCGAAGATGGTGGGCTAAACCTTGGTCAGGTTGTGGTTCGATCGACCAGCGAAAAGCACGAAGTCGAATGGATGCCTTGCCTTGATGTTGCCGGCAAGCGATTTATTCTGCGGCAGGGTGAAACCACTGTTGGCCGTGATGCCAGCGCCGACATTCAGATTGATGACACCGGCCTTAGCCGCGTGCACTTTGCGGTTGCCTGGGATGGCCGCGGGGCATCGGTGCGTGACATGAAAAGCACCAACGGCACCAAGGTTTCGGGTCGCCCGATCAGCGAAACTGGCATTACCGCCGACACCGTCATAACGGCCGGTCGCAACGACTTTACTTTCAGACTGATTGCCAAAACCGTGCCGGCTGGCACTTCGGCCGAAGGGGCGAAAGGCTAATGAGCGAACTGGCGCTATTCATCGTAAGAATGGGCCTGTTGGCCGTGCTGTGGATCTTCATCTTCAGCATCATTTCGGTGATTCGCGCAGACCTCTTTGGTCAAAAGGTTTTGACTCGCGTTGCCGAAGCCAATGCGCCACAGGTGGTTTCGGCCCCAGTTGCACCAAGTGCGCCAGGGCAGCCATCGGTGCAGTTGGTTAGCGAACCGACCGGCAGCACAGCCACAAAGCTTGTCATTACCGAGGGCGATCGAACCGGTCAGCAGATCAAACTCGATCGCCGCGAACTAACCATTGGCCGCAGCGACGACAGCGATCTGGTGGTCGACGACGAGTATGCCTCGACGCATCACGCCAAGTTAGTTTTGATCAACAACGACTGGCTAATTCAAGACCTCAATTCAACCAATGGCACCTACCTTGACGGCGGCCGAGTTGGCACCCCCGCGGTGGTCAAACTGA
>JBEGKM010000049.1:0-7228 GCA_041184065.1 Actinomycetota bacterium | reverse complement strand
TTTCGCGAGCGATCCCGCCGATGCGATTGATTTCGGCAGCCAAGGCAGCCAAACGGTCGGTTTCGTGGCCGCGAAGGTGGGCAACGCCACGGATGACGGTCGGTGAATCGGCGATGGCTGCTAGCGCGGCAATAACCGGCGTAAGCTCGCCGCCGATAGAGAGATCAATGTCGATGCCGTGAATGGTGCCATCAGAGGTAATGGTTAAGCCGCGTTCATCGCGCGCGATGGTTGCACCCATCTGCTGAAGAATGCCATCAAACTCGTCGCCAACCTGAGTGGTCGAATTGGGCCAACCGGTGACTGTTACTGAGCCGCCGGCAACCATCGCGGCTGCCAAGAATGGCCCCGCGTTCGACAAGTCAGGTTCAATTGCGAATTTGCCACCCGAAATCGGCCCTGGCTCGACTCGCCAAACCGCCTCGGCTGGGCTCGAAACCTTGACTCCACGCTTTTCGAGGCAATCTAGGGTCATCTCGATGTGCGGCATCGATGGCAGGTGCTCGCCCTGGTGCTTGAGGGTAAGCCCATTCTCAAAGCGCGCGGCAGCGAGCAGCAGGCCAGAAACAAACTGACTAGAGGCCGAAGCATCGATGGTGATTTCTCCGCCGGCAACAGAGCCGGTGCCGTGAACGGTGAAAGGCAGCGCGGCAGCACCCTCATCGGTGACTTTCACACCAAGTGCTTGCAGGCTCTCGATTGTGGTGTGCATAGGGCGTCGTCGGGCGGCAATATCGCCATCAAAACGGATGTCACCCTTGGCGAGAACCGACATCGGTGGCACGAAACGCATTACGGTGCCGGCAAGGCCGCAGTCGATGTTTGCTGATGTGTCAAAGGCCGACGGGGTGATTTTTAGGTCGCCGTTTGCGAGCTCTTCGATTTGGGTGCCAAGAAGGCGCAGGGCATCGATCATAAGTGCGCTGTCTCGAGATGCCAGGGGAGCACTCAGCAGGGTTGGGCTGTCGGCGAGCGCCGACAAAACCAGTTCGCGATTGGTAAGTGACTTTGAGCCCGGCAGTGAAACGGTTGCGTCAAGCGGTCCGCTAGAAAGCGGTGCGGGCCAAGGCTGGGAATACGTGGTCGAAGTCATTGGTTTCTAAATTACCAGCACAATTCAGAATCAAAGATAGAAAGGTCGTTCGATGTCTGGCTTTGCCTTCAACAGCCCGACCTTTGGCGGTCGCAGGCTAAACTCGAAGGCGATGACTTCAAAACCGAACGAGCAAGAACGAAGCAAGATTCAGGCCTTCGAGCAACAGGCTTTGCCGCTCATGCCTCAGCTTTACGGAGCTGCCCTGCGCTGGACACGAAACCCTTCAGACGCCGAAGATTTAGTTCAAGAAACCTTTGCCAAGGCATTCGTTGCTTGGGGTCAGTTTCAACAGGGAACCAACCTGAAGGCTTGGCTCTACAGAATCATGACTAACACGCACATCAATCTTTATAACAAACGCGCGAAAGACCAGGCCAAGGGTGGCCTTGACGATCTCGAGGACTGGCAGCTTGGTTCAGCCGAGTCGGTCACCTCGCTCGCCTCGCGCTCGGCTGAATTAGAAGCCATCGACAACTTGCCCTCTGAAACCATTAAAAAGGCACTTCACGAAATCCCAGATGAGTTCCGTATGGTCGTTTACTACGCGGTCGTTGACGGATTGCCATATGCGGAGATCGCTGAAGTGATGCAAACCCCGGTCGGCACAGTGATGAGCCGTTTGCACAGAGGCAAGAAACTTTTGAAAAAACTGTTAGCCGAATATGCAGCCAGCGAAGGTTACGACGTGACCGGAGAGGGAGAAAAATAATGTCTTTCGATTGCCAAGAGACCAAGCGCCATGTGCACGAGTACCTTCACAACGAGCTGGGTGAGAATGAAATTGAAGAGATTACCGCTCACCTGGCCAATTGTGACAGCTGCGAGACCGACTACGACATGGAGAACCTGATCAACGGTGCCATTCGTGAATCTTGCACCGAGGTTCCGCCACAAGAGCTGGCTGACCGCGTGCTAGCCGAGATTCGCCGAATTCAAGCTAACGGCGGCAGCCACTAGGCGGCTTAACGAACTAAACAAAAGAAACCACCCTTGGGGGTGGTTTTCTTTTACTCAGGCTCGGGCAGCCCCAACCATTCGTACCAGCCTCGGTTTAGAACCAACCAAGCCAGCAAGCCGTGACCGACCTGGCCGGGAATGCCGTGTACAGAATCGGTGAGGTCTTGATTCCAGCCCTCGTGCTCAACGAGAGGTCTGAAGCAGTCGACAAATGGAATGCCTCGTCTTGTGGCTACATCTTCGAAACCCGACGCTAGGTGTTCGATCTCGTTGTTTAGCTCTGGGTTGCGGTGCGGCGTTGGGCCAACCAGAAAGGTCTCGATACCTGCGCGCTTAGCCTCATCAACAATAGTTGCGATGTTAAGGCGGCTTCTAGAGATTGAAATGCCGGCGGCCGGGTCGGCATTCGAAAGGGCAATAACCAAGCGGTTTTCGGTGTCGGCGCTGAATCGCTTTTGAACCTCGACCGCCCAGCGCTCGGCCAACATCGTGGTGGTTTCATCGGGGGCTGGCAGCGCGAAAATGTCGATGCGCGGTTCTGTTGAAGGGGTTTTCGCGGTTACGCGACCAACCCAGCCCATGCCCTTTGGGTCGCCAGCAGCCGAAACTAGCGCATCGCCAAGAATGACGATGCGCACGTCGCGGCGCGGTTCTTGCTGCATGCTAAATCGAGAATGCGCGCTGCACGAGGTCGGCCTGTTCTACGGCGTGACTCTTGGCAGAACCGGTTGCTGGCGATGCACTCGCTGGGCGAGACACAAGCTTGGCAACCTTTCCGTCCATATAGCGAGGCAAGAACAAACCGATGTAGGTCCATGGGCCTTGGTTGGCAGGTTCGTCTTGAACCCAGACCAACTCGGCGTTTGGATACTCTGCATATGCGGCCTTGATCTCATCAACCGGGGTTGGGTAGAGCTGCTCGACGCGCACGATTGCGGTGGAGCCATCGCCGCGCTTCTGCGCCTCAGCCAAAAGATCCCAGTAAACCTTGCCCGAGCAGAACAGAACGCGACGAACCGCGTTCTTGTCGAGGTTCTGCTCATCCTTGATTACCGGCTGGAAGGTGCCATTGGTAAAGTCTTCGACCGACGAAGAGGCTGCCTTGAGGCGAAGCATCGACTTAGGGGTAAAGACAATTAGCGGACGCTTAGGGTTTGAGTAAGCCTGACGACGCAGCAGGTGGAAGTGCGAAGCCGGAGTCGATGGCTGAGCCACGGTCATGTTGTTCTCTGCGCACAGCTGAAGGTAGCGCTCGATACGGGCAGATGAGTGGTCTGGCCCCTGGCCTTCGTAACCGTGAGGCAATAGAAGAACCACACCAGAGTGCTGGTTCCACTTTTGCTCTGCCGACGAAATGAACTCATCGATGATGGTTTGCGCACCGTTGGCGAAGTCACCAAACTGGGCTTCCCAGAGAACCAAAGCGTTCTTGTTTTCTACCGCGTAGCCATACTCGTAACCCATTGCCGCATACTCGCTGAGCAGTGAGTCATAGATGTAGAACTTTGCCTGGTCTTGGCTTAGGTTGCGCAGTGGCATCCACTCTTGACCGTTTTCGCGGTCGTGGAACACGGCGTGGCGTTGAACGAAGGTGCCACGGCGGCTGTCTTGGCCAGCCATTCGAACGGTTTTGCCCTCGAGAAGAAGTGATCCGAGAGCCAAAAGCTCACCGAAGCCCCAGTCGATGGCGCCCTCGCGGCTCATCTCAACGCGCTTTGCCAAAAGCTGCTGCAGCTTAGGGTGCACGTTAAAGCCAGGAGGCTGGTTGTTGTGGGCGTTTCCAATGAGTTCGACCACATTGCGCGGAATCGCAGTCGCGTGCTCGACACCGGTCTGATCGCTGGCTGTAGTGCCAATGCCAACCGGGCGCGGAACCAAGGCTGGTGCTGCAACCATGGCTTCGTGAACCTCAACGAAAGCATTTTCGAGACGGTTCTGGAAGCCTGCGTTAGCTGCCTCGAATTCTTCGCGGGTGATGTCGCCACGGCCAACGAGTGATTCTAGGTACAACGTGCGAACAGAGCGCTTGGCCTCGATCAAGTTGTACATCAGCGGCTGAGTCATCGATGGGTCGTCACCTTCGTTGTGACCGCGACGGCGGTAACAGATGATGTCGATGACAACGTCTTTCTTAAATTCTTGACGGAATTCAAGAGCCAGACGGGCAACGCGAACTACAGCCTCAGGGTCGTCACCGTTCACGTGGAAGATCGGTGCCTGGATGCCCTTGGCGATGTCGGTTGAGTAAACAGTCGAACGTGATTCACCCGGAGGTGTGGTGAAACCAACCTGGTTGTTGATCACGATGTTGATGGTTCCACCGGTCTTGTAGCCACGAAGCTGCGACATGTTCAAGACCTCAGGAACAACACCCTGGCCAGCAAAAGCCGCGTCACCGTGAATGATGACCGGTAGCACTGGGTAGACATCGTTTGGAATCGCGTCAACGGCATCAAGCTTTGCTCGAACGATGCCCTCAACGACAGGGTTTACTGCCTCAAGGTGGGAGGGGTTTGCAGCAAGTGAAACACGAACCTGCTTGCCCTCCATGTTGGTGAATGTGCCCTCGGTGCCAAGGTGATATTTGACGTCGCCTGAGCCTTGAACGGTCTTTACATCGGTGTTGCCCTCAAATTCGCGGAACACCTGGCCGTAGGTTTTTCCGGCAACGTTGGTTAGAACGTTTAGGCGACCGCGGTGGGCCATGCCGATGACAACTTCGTGCAGTTCGGCGTTTGCGGCCTCTTGAAGAATTTCATCAAGTGCAGCAATGGTTGATTCGCCACCTTCGAGTGAGAAGCGCTTCTGGCCAACAAACTTGGTCTGCAAGAAGGTTTCAAAGGCCTCGGCCTCGTTTAGCTTCTCAAGAATTCGCAACTGCTCTTCGCGGGTTGGTTTTGAGTACGGGCGCTCAAGTTTTTCTTGGAACCAGGCACGCTGCGCTGGGTCTTGAATGTGCATGAACTCAACACCAACGGTGCGGCAGTAGCTGTCGCGCAGAATCTTGTAGATGTCGCGGAACTGCATCTTTGGCTTTCCGCCAAAACCACCGGTCTTGTAGGTGCGGTCTAGATCCCAGAGGCTTAGGCCGTGGGTGCGAATGTCTAGGTCTGGGTGCGAACGCTGCTTGTATTCAAGCGGGTCGACATCGGCCATCAGGTGACCGCGAACGCGGTAGGCATTGATCATCTCTTGGATGCGTGTCTCTTTGGCACGGTCATCTTCGATGTCGCGTTCAAAGTCGGTTGCCCAACGCACTGGCTCGTAAGGAATGCGAAGGTCGGCAAAGATTTCGTCGTAGAAACCACGAGCACCAAGAAGCAGCTCGTGAACCTTCTTTAGGAACTCGCCCGAACCAGCGCCTTGAATGACGCGGTGGTCGTAGGTTGAGGTCAGGGTGATGGTCTTGCTAACGCCGAGCTTTGAAAGCTGTGACTCAGACATGCCCTGGAACTCAGCTGGGTAGTCGAGCGCTCCGGCGCCAACGATGCAGCCCTGGCCCTTCATTAGGCGAGGAACCGAGTGAACGGTTCCAATGCCTCCCGGGTTGGTTAGCGAAATGGTCGAGCCGGCGAAGTCGCCAGCAGTCAACTTGTTGTCGCGAGCCTTCTTTACCAACTCTTCGTATGCGCTCAGGTACTCGGCAAAGTTGAGGCGCTGGGCGCGCTTGATGTTTGGAACCAAGAGGGCACGGGTGCCATCTTCTTTCGGAATATCGATTGCGAGACCGAAGTTGATGTTGGCCGGGCTAACCGACGCAGGCTTGCCATCGATTACGTCGTAGTAAACGTTTTGGCTTGGGAACTCTTTGAGGGCGCGGATGATTGCGAAACCAATGAGGTGGGTGAACGACACCTTGCCGCCTCGGGTTCGAGACAGGTGGCTGTTGATCACAATGCGGTTGTCAATCAAAAGCTTGGCTGGAACGGTGCGCACAGAAGTTGCAGTAGGAACCTCGATCGAGGCATCCATGTTGGTGGCTAGAGCCTTTGACATGCCCTTAAGGATGTTGACGGTATCTACTTCGACCTCGCCAGCCTCGATGGTGTCGATTAAGCCGGTAACCGGAGCCTGTGCAGGAATTGGCTGTGGCTTGGCTTCGACGCGGGTGGTCTTGGCAACCATTTGGGTCGGTTCGCTTGGGGTTACCGCTGCTGGAGCAACCGGTGCAGCGGGAGCAGCTGGGGGAGTGATTGGGGCGGCTGGCTGAGCCGGAGTCGCCGCTTGAACCGGGATAGTCACTGGGCCGGTGGTTGCGTGAGGGGTCTCGGTTGGCTTGTAGTTCTCGAGAATTGGCCACCAGGCTTTATCTACCGAGTCAGGGTTTGCCTTGTACTGGGCATACATTTCGTCGACTAACCAATCGTTAGCTCCGAATGCGTTGTCACCGTTTGCGTTCTCGCCGTTGCCTGACAGAGAAACCACCTCTTTATGATTGTCCGTTCGATGTGCAGGTCAAGCCTACCCCAAGAAGGCTATGCTGATAGGACGATGAACGAGTGGCTGATGCTGTTTTTTGGCATGATTCTGACCATTGGAACCGGCTTGTTCGTCGCCAGTGAATTTTCTCTGGTAAACCTTGAGCGAAGTGATCTCGAAGCTCGGCGTGAGCGCGGAGAACGCGGCCTGAGCAACACCATCCGGGCTTTGAAAAAGACCAGCACTCACCTTTCTGGAGCGCAGCTCGGCATCACGTTGACCACGATGCTCACCGGGTTTTTGGTCGAGCCTTCGCTAACCCATCTGCTCAAACCGACTTTGCAAGCCCTTGGCGTGGCAGAAAACCTCCTTGAAGGTGTGGGTCTGGCCGTGAGCATGTTCATCGCCACGGTGGTTTCGACCCTGATTGGTGAGCTAGTGCCCAAAAAGTTGGCCCTTTCGATTCCGCTTCAGGTCAATAAGTTCGTGGTTGGGTTTCAACTTGCCTTCACCTGGCTTTTCACTTGGATGATTTACGTGCTCAACCGAGTGGGAAATGCGATTGTTCGTTCGATCGGAATTGAGCCAAAAGAAGAGTTGAGTTCGACTCGCACCGCCGAAGAGCTTTCATCGCTCGTACGCCGTTCGGCAATTCTTGGTGCCCTGGATGCGCAAACCGCAACGCTTCTTACCAAGACGCTGGCTATGAGCCACTTGGTTGCCGCCGACGTAATGACTCCAAGGCCTCGTATGCAG
>JBEGKM010000048.1:0-7306 GCA_041184065.1 Actinomycetota bacterium | reverse complement strand
CGCGATGAGAGCCCCGGCACCCTCAACCTCAAAAGCTTGCATTTAGGCTCATCTGAAGCCGCTACAGGTCGGGTAAACTTATACCCATAAGCAAGCCAGAAGTTGAGGGTGCCGTTTTCTTTCGGCAACCGGGGCGGCTAAACCAATTCGAAAGAGAATGATTTTTCATGGCTGAATTCATCTATCAGATGATCAAGGCGCGCAAGGCGCACGGCGACAAGGTAATCCTCGATGACGTCACTTTGGCGTTTTATCCAGGTGCCAAGATCGGTGTTGTTGGCCCGAACGGTGCCGGTAAGTCAACCGTTCTAAAGATCATGGCCGGTCTCGATACCCCTAGCAATGGCGAGGCTCGCCTGAGCCCAGAGCACACTGTTGGCATTCTGATGCAAGAGCCACCGCTTGACGAGTCTCTAACCGTTCTAGGCAACGTAGAACTTGCGGTTAAAGAGACCAAGGCAATGCTCGACCGCTTCAACGAGATTTCGGCTTTGATGGCTGAGCCAGACGCCGACTTTGACGCGCTACTCGAAGAGATGGGTACCCTGCAGGAGCGCATCGACCACCTCGACGCGTGGGATCTAGATAGCCAGCTAGAGCAGGCAATGGACGCGCTGCGTTGCCCACCGGGCGACACACTGGTTACCAACCTTTCGGGTGGTGAGCGCCGTCGTGTGGCGCTTTGCAAGCTGCTTCTCGAAAAGCCAGACCTGCTGCTTCTTGACGAACCAACAAACCACCTAGATGCCGAGTCAGTGCTTTGGCTCGAGCAGCACCTTGCCAAGTATCCGGGTGCGGTCCTTGCCGTAACCCACGACCGATACTTCCTCGACAATGTTGCAGAGTGGATTCTTGAGCTAGACCGTGGGCGCGCCTACCCTTACGAGGGCAATTACTCTACCTACCTTGAAAAGAAGCGCGAACGCCTCGCGGTTCAGGGCAAAAAAGACGCAAAGCTTGCTAAGCGCCTAGCCGACGAACTCGACTGGGTTCGTTCTAGCCCCAAGGCTCGCCAGACCAAGTCAAAGGCTCGTTTGGCCAAGTATGAAGAGATGGCAGCTGAGGCCGATCGCACAAGAAAGCTAGATTTCGAAGAAATCCAGATTCCGATGGGTCCTCGTCTTGGCGACATCGTCATCGAGGCAAAGAACCTGCAAAAGGGCTTCGATGGTCGCTCACTGATCAATGGTCTGAGCTTCAGCCTTCCTCGCAACGGCATCGTCGGCGTAATCGGCCCTAACGGTGTCGGAAAGTCGACACTGTTCAAGACCATCGTTGGTCTTGAGAAGCTCGACGGCGGTGACCTTAAGGTTGGCGAAACCGTAAAGATTTCTTACGTTGACCAGTCTCGTGGCGGCATTGACCCCAACAAGTCTCTCTGGGAAGTGGTTTCGGGTGGTCTCGACTACATTCAGGTTGGAAACCAAGAGATGCCGTCGCGTGCTTATGTGGCAGCGTTCGGTTTCAAGGGCCCAGACCAGCAAAAGCCTGCCGGCGTTTTGTCAGGTGGTGAGCGAAACCGCTTGAACTTGGCCCTAACGCTAAAAGAGGGTGGCAACTTGCTTCTTCTCGATGAGCCAACAAACGACCTCGATGTTGAAACACTCGGTTCGCTAGAGAACGCCTTGCTTGAGTTCCCAGGCTGCGCCGTGGTGATCACACACGACCGTTGGTTCCTAGACCGTGTCGCCTCGCACATCTTGGCCTACGAGGGCACCGACGAAAACCCAGATGTTTGGTACTGGTTCGAAGGTAACTTCGAGGCATACGAAGAGAACAAGATTGCTCGATTGGGCGCCGATGCAGCTAAGCCGCATCGTTCGACCTATCGTCGTCTAACTCGCGACTAGCAGTTGAAAACCCCGACCGGTGGTCGGGGTTTTCTTTTATGCCAAATCAGTAAAACCGAATTCCCTAGGCAACCAGTTCGGCAATTGCAGCTTCAAACACTTCGTGGTGACGTTGAACATCAGCCAGAGTTGTGGTTGGGCACATAAGCGCCATGTTGTGGAACGGGGTTAGCAGCACGCCTCGGTTAGCCAGGTAAAGGTGCAAAAAGTCTTCCAGTTCCGCGTCGGCCGATTCGAAGGCGGCCGTTCCGTTGATCGGATAAGGTTTCGCAAAGCGGTATTCGGCCCGGGTTCCAAGTTGATTTATCGACCAAGGCAACTGGTATTTGTCGAAAAGTTCATTCACTCCAGCTGTGAATACTGTCGCGAGGTCGATCATCTTCTCGAAAGCATCTTCGGTCAGCACATGCTCCAACGTTGCTCTCATAGCTGCAACTGAAAGCGGATTTCCAGCCAAAGTTCCGCCAACGCCTCCCATGTCGACTAGGTCAAGATCGGTTCTGCTAAGAACCTCCTCAGCGAATTCTTTGCTCAAACCGTAGGTGCCGGTCGGAATGCCCCCGGCGATTGCTTTACCGATAACGAAGATGTCTGGTTCGAGGTCATCGCGCTTAGTCATGCCACCGTAGCCAGCCGAGAAAGTGTGGGTTTCGTCGATTATCAAAAGTGTGTCGTATTTGCGGGTGAGCTCTCGAACGCCGGCCAAATAACCAGGCTCAGGCAGCACGATTCCGATGTTGGTTAGAGCCGGTTCCATCAAGACGGCGGCCACATCACCGTTCTTCAACTGGCGCTCCAACCCAACCAGATCATTGAATTCGGCAACCCTCGAAGTCTCGGTCACGTCGACGGGCGAGCCAACGTTGCCGGGTCTGCTCATGCCTTCGCCGTCTGGTCCAACCACAATCAGGGCCTCGTCTACCGAGCCGTGATAGCAGTAGCTGTTGAAGAGAATCTTGGGTTTGCCGGTGATGGCTCTCACCAAACGAATCGCCCAACGGTTTGCATCGGTTGCAGTTAGCGAGAAGCTCCACTTGGCCATGCCAAATCTCTCAGTTAGATTCGAGGCAACCCACTCGGCGTCCTCGGTTGGCAACATCGTGGTCAGGCCGCCCTGCGTCTCAATGCGCCGCTTGATTGCCTCTACTACGACGGGGTTCGAGTGGCCGGCCATGGCCCCGGTGTCACCAAGGGCAAAGTCGATGTACTCGTTGCCGTCGATGTCCCAAATGCGGTTTCCTTGTGCCCGATCAAAATAAACCGGAAAACCGCCTGCTTTCTTGTTCATCCAGGTCATTGGCACTCGACCAAATAGGTGGTCGGCCTTCTCGTATGCCGCACGTGACTTGGGGTTTCGCGATGCAAATGTGGCCAGTTCGCGATTGTTGAGTTCGTTTAGAAGTTCACGATTGATCATGAGGTTAGTTTGCCATTTCTGGCACGCGAACCATGCCTTCTTGAGCGACGGTGGCTAATAGTCGACCGTCTTGACTGAAAATTCGCCCTAGTGACAGGCCTCGTCCGCCGCTCGCGCTCGGTGACTCTTGAACATAGAGCATCCACTCGTCGACCCTTGGTTCGCGGTGAAACCACATTGCGTGATCGAGGCTTGCCGATTTTAGACCGGGATGCGACCAGGGTATTCCATGTCGGCGGTAGATGCTCTCGAGAATCGAGTAGTCGCTCGCGTATGCGAGGGCGGCAGTGTGCAGCTGTGAGTTGGCTGGCATGTCACCCAGAGCCTTGATCCAAACGGCTTGATGCGCAACATGTTCACCCTTCACCGAAAAGTAGATTGGTGAGCCAACGTGTCTCATGTCGAACGGTCTGGCCTTGGCCCAATACTGCGCCACCGGGTGAGGGTTGTCACCGATCAGCTCTGCGGCACTTGGCAGGGTTTCTGGTGCTGGAATGTCGAGTGGAAACTCATCTTGATGCTCGAGGCCTGGATCTATGTCCTGAAATGAGGCAATCATTGAAAAGATTGGCTCGCCCTTCTGATGGGCCTGCACTCTACGAGTGCTGAATGATCTACCGTCACGAAGTCGATCAACCGAAAAAGTGATGGGTAGTTCAATGTCGCCCGGTCTCAAGAAATAGCCGTGAAGCGAATGAACCGGGCGCCCCTCAACGGTTCGGGTCGCGGCAACCAAGCTCTGGGCGAGCACCTGTCCGCCAAAGACTCGTCCGTGAGGCATCCACTGAGATGGGCCAGTGAAGATGTCTTCACCTGTTTGAGACCCTTCGGCATCGGTCAGATTTAGCGTAGAGATCATCTCGGCTAGAGGATCAACCGGAATTGGAACGTTCACTTGTACTCAATTCTTCGGGCAACTTCGCCCAACACAGGCTAGTTTAGACAGAGTCATGAATAACCCGATCTATCTGGCAGACCAGCAGACCGCCGCCGACCTGCAATCCTTTTTGAATCGAGCTAAGCGCCTCGATCAAGAGGGATTGGTTCGCCTACGAGCCTATGGCAAAGTTCTGGCGGCCTACGTTGCCCCAATTTTCTCTGGGAACCTTATGGATCAAGGGCCGACGATTCTTGGATTGCGAACCTGCGAGCTCGGCAGGGACTGTGAAGTTGATGCTGTTGTGCCAATTGCTGTTGTCGTCGAGCGTTTAGCCAAAATTGTTTCGGAAGGAATCAATGCACCCGAGGGCTTGAAGATTGTGCTTCCAGATTCGAGCAGAGCTCCATGGGTTGGCATTTCACCGCCGCGTCAGGGTTGGGTTTCGGTCGGAACCATCAATGAATCTCGCCTAACCCAAATTGCCCGCGACGGGATCGCTGAAGTGGCGTCAACGCTTCCGGAAGCAGTTGGTGGGCCGATTGCAGCACGCATCAGAGGCGAAATTTGGGGGCGGGGGATCGACCTCGAAACCAAAGTGCCGACCGGTGCCGCATTTGTTGCTGCAGGTTTGGGTTTCTTGACCGAGAACGAAGAGGTCGGCGTTTATCAGTCAGAGGGCTGGGTTCGTCTGAGCAGCGAACACGGGCATGTGCTGGCGAAGGCTTCGGTCAAGTTCGCGTCAATCTAAAACGCCACCGGGTACTGCCCGTTTAGGCACTTGCTTCTTAGCCCTGATTGAAGCGATTTATTCTTCAAAGGTGTTTAGCATTGCGGTCGCCGCGCGATCAAGGTAGGCCCAGAGTTCAGCCTCGCGAATCGGCGGCAGGTTAAGAGATTCGACAGCGACGCGCATGTGCTTTAGCCAGCGTTCGCGAGCATCGGGGTTGATCTTGTATGGCGCGTGTCGCATACGAAGTCGGGGGTGCCCACGTTGCTCCTGATAGGTGGTTGGGCCACCCCAGTACTGCTCGAGGAATAGCTGAAGGCGCTCGGCCGCAGGGCCAAGGTCGTCTTCGGGATACATGGGCTTTAGAACCTCATCGCCCGCAACTCCCTCATAAAACTTGTCGGCAAGCGCCTTGAAAACCGGCGAACCGCCAACCTGCTCGAAAAAGTTGCCACCAACGCGTTCGCCGTCTAGTCCCTTGATGCGAATCGGCTCTACTCTTGCGGCATCCTCGAACCCGTTGCTCACGCCTTTGACTTTCGATCGGACACTTCAACAAAAATAGACTGCTTGTTGCTGGCCAGTTCGATTTTGGCGGCGTCTAGGGCGTTCTTTATCGCCAAGCGCAGTGCTCGAGCTACCTCGTCGCTGTGTGCTGGCCGCACCTGTTGAGCCAGGCGAATAACCACCTGGTCGCCGCTCAACGCTTCGATGCCCCAAACCTCGGGCGCACCGATAACAAGTTGCTTGTAATCGGCATGCTGCGCCAACTTTTGAGCGGCCTCGGCAATGGTTGCCTGCACTACATCGAACTCAGAGCGGTATGGCACGGCAACATCGAGCACCACGCGTGACCAACCTTGAGATTGATTGCCCACACGGTTAACCTCGCCGTTGCGCACGTACCAAAGGGTGCCAGCTGCGTCTCTTACCTGCGTCACTCGAAGACCAACGGTCTCAACGACTCCACTTGCTTGACCAAGATCGACCGAGTCGCCGACGCCATATTGGTCTTCGAAAACGATGAAGAGACCCGAGATCAGATCCTTCACCAGGCTCTGGGCACCAAAACCAATTGCCGCACCCAGAATTCCGGCACCAGCGATCAGTGCTCCAACGGCCACGCCAAGTTCACTTAGAACCATAGTCACCGCGACAATCGCCAAGCTCCAGGTGATGAAGTTACTCAGCACCGAACCCATTGTTCTAGCTCGCTGAACCACACGCTCTTTGGCTAGAGGAGAAACATCGATTGCAGCAGTGTCGGCTTTGCCGGCCTTGGTTTTGACTCCCGAGACGATGCCTTTTACAACTCGTTTCACAGACAAAAGCAACAGCGATCGCAAAACGACCGTGCCAATTAGTAGCAGAGCTATGCGAATCAAAGTGTGCCAGTTCTGCCAAATGTCGACGAGCCAGGCGGGCATCAGTAGTCGGCCTTCTGGGCCTTCAAAGCGCGATCGACCACATCAAGGTTTTCTAGCATGATTCGCTGCAGAGCCGGCTTAGCTGCGACCTCGGCGCTGTGGGCAAAGGCTCGAGTGCGGTTTGCTAGCGCTTCGTTTGCTAGGTAGAACGGGAACGCACCGCGCAGGATGTATTCGGCGATCTTGAATGTGCGAGTGTTCCAGACGTTCATGGCCGCATCGAAGTACCAATCGACCATCGGTTCGAGCAAACTCACATCGTGGGCGCGAATTAGACCCTGGCAGCCGAAGTTGATGTCGGTGTTTGAAAGATCGGGGTCATTCAAGACCAGATCCCAGCCAGCTCTCTTTCCGCTGGCGGTTGCGATTGAGGTTCTAGCCATGATGGCCTGCTTTGCCCCGTTGGCGGTGTTGTCTTTCGCCGCTTCCGCTTCAATGTCTTCAACCGCTAGGCGGCCAGACATGACTAGGCCATTGATCAGATCCCAACGCATGTCTTGGTCGAGCGCCAGCCCGCTCAGAACACGACTGCCATCGAAGATGGCCTGGAGCGCATCAGCGCTTTGGCTGTCTTTTGCAAAGTAGGTCGCGAAGCGAACAAACAAAAGCTGGTTATCGGAACCTGGTCTTGCCTTGCCGGCAAGGTCGAGAAGAGTGTTCGCAATCTGCGCCCAGTGCTGGTCTCTTGAGTCTGCACGGGTGTAAATCTTGGCGGTCGTGACCAATTGGCGAAGCAAAGTGATCAACATGGTGCCTTGATCTTCATTTTCAACATTGCCAAGAACCAAGCTGATGAAATCGATAGCCGATGCCTCGCCGTCGCGGGTGGCGTCCCAAGCTGATCCCCAAACCTGGGCACGTGCCAGCGGGTCGGTTAGCTTGCCAAGATTTGCCAGAGCAAACTTCCACGATTCGGCATCTAAACGTACCTTGGCATATGTAAGGTCGTCATCGTTTAGCAGAATCAACGCAGGTCGCTCAAGACCAACAAGCTCAGGCACTTCG
>JBEGKM010000047.1:0-7324 GCA_041184065.1 Actinomycetota bacterium | reverse complement strand
GCCTTTGGCAGTTCAAGGTCGACTTCAAAGATGAAGGCTTCAACCAAAACTGGGCAGCCAAGCCGCTAGAGACCGAGCTTCAGGCTGCGGTTCCGGCTAGCTACAACGAGCTTTTCACCGATGTTGCCATTCGCGAGCACGTTGGTTGGGTCTTCTATCAGCGCACCGTTCGCGTGCCTCGCGGCTTTGCCGGTGAGCGCATTCTGGTTCGCGTTGATGCAGCCACCCACGAGGGCATCATCTTTGTAAACGGCACCGAGGCCGCTCGTCACGTTGGTGGTTACATGCCATTCGACGCCGACATCACCGCGCACGTTTCTGCCGGCGAAGAGTTCTTGCTAACCGTTGCGGTCAACAACGTGCTAACCAACGAGACCATTCCACCGGGCCGCGTGGTCACCCGCGACAACGGTGTCAAGCAGCAGACCTACCTGCACGACTTCTATAACTACGCCGGTCTTGCCCGCAGTGTTTGGTTGCACTCGGCACCGCAGACCCGCATCGAAGACATCACCGTGGTCACCGACTTTGAGGGCACCACCGGTTCGGTTGCCTACTCGGTCGACACCTTCGGCGAGGCAGAAATCACCACCGCTTTGGTCGACGAATCTGGTGCAGTGGTTGCAACTGCAGCCGGTGCGACAAGCAAGCTCTCGGTTCCAAACGTCAAGTTGTGGCAGCCGGGCAAGGCATACCTGTATGACCTTGTTGTGCGCGCCAGCGTTGGCGGCAAAGTTGTTGACGAATACACCCTCAAGGTTGGTGTGCGAACCGTGAAGGTGGTTGGTAATCAGTTCTTGATCAACAACGAGCCGTTCTATTTCACCGGCTTTGGCATGCACGAAGACCACATCGTCAAGGGCAAGGGTCACGACAACTCATTCTTGGTCAACGACTTTGAGCTGCTCAAGTGGGTTGGTGCAAATTCGTTCCGCACCTCGCACTACCCATACGCCGAAGAGGTCATGGACTATGCCGACCGCCACGGAATCGTGATCATCGACGAGACCGCAGCGGTTGGTTTGAACCAGGGCTTTGCCGGAATGTTCGGTGGCCCAAAGCTGCCAACCTTTGGCCCAGAGACCGCAAACGAAAAGACTCAGGCTTCGCTGTTGCATGCGGTGCGCGAGCTAATTGCCCGCGACAAGAACCACCCGTCGGTTGTGCTTTGGTCGATCACCAATGAGGCCGAAACCGGCATACCTGAGGCAGTTGACTTTTTCAAGCCTGCCTTCGACCTTGCTCGCGAACTAGACCCAACCCGCCCGGTCACCTACATCAACGTGATGACCGAGCCGTTCGCTAAGTGCCAGGTTGCACCGCTTGCCGATGTGATTTGCCTCAACCGTTACTGGGGTTGGTATGAAGACCACAGCGACCTAGACAACGCATCGAAGCACTTCGAGGCCGAGCTAAAGGGTTGGACCGAGAAGTACCCATCCGTGCCGTTTATTGTGACCGAGTATGGAGCCGACACCATCGCCGGTGCGCACTCGATTCACAACCTGCCTTGGAGCGAGGAGTACCAGTCTTCTTATCTTGAGATGAGCAGCTCGGTGTTCGACAAGTTCCCTGGAGTTGTTGGCGAGCACGTCTGGAACTTTGCAGACTTTCAGACCAAGCCGGGCATCTTTAGAGTGCTTGGCAACAAGAAGGGTGCGTTCACCCGCGACCGTCAGCCAAAGGCAGCGGCCCACACCCTGCGCGCCCGCTGGACCACTTTGAACAACCGCAAGCCATCGGGTAACTAAGCCCGCCCCGAACAGACCCGAATCTAGAGAAAGCTCAACGAGATGAAAATCGCAAAAGCCGAAGTATTTGTTCACTCACCTGGTCGCAACTTTGTGACCCTTCGAATCACCACCGATGACGGCCTGGTTGGTCTTGGCGACGCCACTGTCAATGGCCGCGAGCTAGCGGTTGCGTCATACCTGCGCGATCACCTAGCCCCAATGCTGATTGGTCGCGATGCTCACAACATCGAAGACACCTGGCAGTATTTCTACCGCGGTTCATATTGGCGCAAGGGCCCAATCACCATGACGGCGATTGCCGCAATCGACATGGCGCTTTGGGACATCAAGGCCAAGGCCGCAAACATGCCTTTGTATCAGTTGCTGGGTGGAGCAAGCCGCGAGGGTTGCTTGGCTTATGGTCACGCCTCTGGCCGCAGCTTCAACGAGATCTTTGACTCGATTCGTGCCCACCAAGAAAAGGGTTACAAGGCGATTCGCGTTCAGACCGGTGTGCCTGGTTTGAACTCGGTTTATGGTGTTGCGGCTTCGGCCAACGCATCGGCCGGTGCCGGTTCTGGCAAGGGTGCTTCGTCAGCTCGCTACGACTACGAACCAGCTCGTCGTTCGACCGTTCCGGTTGAAGAAGAGTGGGACACCCGTGCCTACCTGAACTACATCCCGAGTGTTTTTGAGGCAGTGCGCAACGAGTTTGGCCCAGACCTGCCGTTGTTGCACGATGGCCACCACCGCCTAACCCCGATTCAGGCGGCCCGCCTTGGCAAGTCGCTCGAGCCTTACGACCTGTTCTGGCTCGAAGACCTAACCCCAGCTGAAAACACGGATGCTTTCCGCCTAATCCGCCAGCACACCACCACACCGTTGGCGGTTGGCGAGATCTTCAACAGCATCTTTGATTACAAAGACCTGTTCGAAGAGCAGTTGATTGACTATGTTCGCAGCCCGGTCAGCCACGGTGGTGGCATCACCCCTCTGAAGAAGATCTTCGACTATGCAGCGGTTTATCAGATCAAGTCTGGTGTTCACGGCCCAACCGATGTTTCACCTATCGGTCACGCGGCATCGTTGCACCTGGGCATGGCAATTCACAACTACGGCATCAGCGAATACATGCAACACTCTTCAGACACCAACGATGTCTTCCAGCCTGAATACACCTTCAGCGATGGTTTGATTCGCCCAGGCACCAGCCCGGGTCTTGGTGTTTCATACGATGAAAAGCTCGCGTCACAGTTCGAGTATGAGCCAGCGTATCTTCCGGTTAACCGCCTGAAGATCGACGGCACCATGCACGACTGGTAAGACGGCGAACAAGTAAAACGGTGCCCGAACCCGGGTGCCACAACTAAGAGAATTCTGAGGCGAACATGGCAGATTGGCGGATCGTCGTCATGGGCGTCTCGGGATGCGGCAAGAGTTCGGTGGGCCAAGCGCTCGCCGAAGCTCTGGGCGCAAGATTCATAGACGGGGATGACCTGCATCCTGAGGCCAATAAAGCCAAGATGGCTGCGGGCATCCCCCTCAATGATGAAGACCGTTGGCCTTGGTTGGATTTGGTCGCGGCTGCGCTTGCCGAAGAAAATCTAGATTCATCCGGCTCACACTTCAATGGAACCGTGGTCGCTTGCTCAGCACTCAAACGGGTTTATCGTGAACGTATTGGGGCGGGCGCACCCGGAACCCAGTTTGTGCATTTGCACGGATCACGCGAGCTGCTTGCGCAGCGCATGGGGGCAAGGCCCGACCACTTTATGCCGGTCTCTCTGCTCGATTCGCAACTCAACACCCTCGAACTTTTGGGCCCCGACGAACCCGGGCACACCTACGACATCGCTGTACCCGTCGACCAGCTGGTCGCCGCTGCGCTCGCTGATCTCAAAAACTAAAACGACCCCCAACCAGAAATACCTTTGCACAGTCAACGAACCACGACTAAGTAGACCTGTCGGCCAACCACAGATACCCCTGGCGGCCGACCAGAACTACCTCTGTAGGCATTCGCACAGTGGGGTTATTTTCGCTGTTTTTGCGGCGTTTTTTAACGTTTTTTCACGCAAAAAAGCTCAAATATGCGGAGTGAAAATTGATCATTTTCACCGCACATTCCCCATTTTTACGGCAAAGAAAAACCCGGTGGTCGCAACCACCGGGGGTTACCGGGTTCAAGCCGGCAGTAGTCCAATTCTACGAGACTAATTCTCAAACTGGTAGTGCTTGAGCAGATCTGTGGACAACCTAATTTGTCCTGAGACATGATTAACCGTCCGCGCGTATGAGGCTCGAAGATTCTTTGCTGTCGAGATGAGGGTTATGCCCATATCAACTTGTATTTCCCGCGCAAGAATGATGGCTGGTAGTAAGTCAGTGTCAGTCGAAAAGAGCAAGACCGAGTCAGCCTGATTCTCATAAGCGACTTTCAAGAGTGCGGTTGCTACCGCAACATCGGTCTCCTTCTCTTGCATCGTCGAAAAAATCTGGCGACATTTAGGGCACTCCAGTCTCCTCTTCGAAAACCGCCCGAGAACAACATCGATCCCAGAACCCCTTAAGTTCTCCAAGTAAACCTCGCGCGCGGCGAAAGTTGGTCCGTCTAAATGGGAAGGAAGAGCTGAAAAATACCGAATAGAACTGAGTTGCTCGGCTGGCCTCTTCACCAAGCGTTCAGCAAGACGCCGCAAATCCACGAATTCGATTCCAGGCTCCAAGTCCTGAAGTGCGTGAAAAAGATTTAGCCCATCAACAATCGCAACTACCCGCTTCAATTCACCTCATAACAAGAAAACACGGATGGCTTCCTTGTTCAAAGGATGAGGCAGGGCAGGCGCGCATTCTGGCCGTAGGCCAGAATCTGGGGATAACTACTTAACGTTCAAGATGGTGGCGCACTGCGCCTGCACGTTTTGCGAATAGCCGACCACGGCGGCAACCTGAACATCATCGGCGGCACTTAGGTCTTGAAGACTCATGATGGCAAGCTCAAGCAGTTCTTTGTTGAGCGGGGCATCCTTGTCTAGATCTTGGCTGGCAACGGCAGCACCCTGGGTGATGGCCAGCAACGATTCGCCCAAACTGGCAGCCTTTTCGGCCTTGGCTAGACCGGCCTGAAAAGCTTCACAGGCAACCACGTTCTTGGCCTGGTTCACCTGCGGCTGCACAACCACACCATAGGCAACAACGCCGCCAATCAGAGCAACCGAAGCAACAATCACCGAGATGATCGCAATGCGCCCACCGAGTTTCTTTTTGGCGGGGGTTTCGGTTTCTGGGGTGGTTTCGCTCATTCGGCAATATTACGCAGAATAGATACCTGATGAAAAAAGACGACGCGAGCGGGTTCGGCGAAGCCGACGAAGCCATCGAGGCCTGGGGTGGTGACACCTCACAAAAGGTGCGCATTCGCAACGGTGTGCCGAGCGTCGCGCACATCCCGTTTTACAAATTCGCTTATTACCCAGATGTTCTCGACCTGCGCAAAGCGGGCTATGAGATCGATAATTTTGCCGAGATTTTTGATCAGCTCGACGACGCCCATGTGCGTCACGCCCAGATTGCGCACATTCTGTTGCACCTGCCCACCGATGAATTTGGGCGCATGGGCGATGGCTCGGGCGGCAACCTGCTGTGGAACCCGCGCCGTGCCCGCGAACTCGAATTTCAGGTGCGCGCTGCGATGCACCGCTTTGGTCTGAGCGATGTGCCAACCCTGCTGCGCCGAATGATTGGCAAGGCTTTTCCAGGCGACTCAATGACCCACATCAGTGTTGATCTGGTTAACATTTTCTTTTGGGCTTGCTTAGCCAAAGTCGCACGCGACTATGCCTGGCGCCAACCCAACCTCGAGTTTGCCGCCGAATATCTCGAATACCCGGTCAAGCGCGCTTGGGCTGTCGCCCAATAAACCTTGAAAAACTTAAAATCAAATTTAAGAATTTCTTAAAGTGCATTTTAATAATTGCCAATATCGAGCCTCTGGGCCTGAACTATTTTTGGCGCTTAACCGCTCCACGCTGAGTTAGGTCATATTCGAGGCGGCCCAAGAACCAAGAGGCGACCGAAACAGTGATTACCGAAACCAGGGCAAGACCCGAAAGCATCAAAAGAACAGCGATAGCTCGACCTTCGAAAGTGATCGGGTAATAGTCGCCATAACCAATCGTGGTCACGGTGACGAATGCCCACCAAACGGCATCGCCGAACTGCGTGATCTTGGCGCCGGGCGCGAGGTGCTCGGCTTCATACACGCCCAAAGAACAGGTGAAAATGAGCAGGGGCAAAATTAGCCCGAGATAAATATTGATGCGGCCCTGCAGGCTTTGGGCAACGCGGGTCAAAAAGCCGAGGGCGATGATCACGCGAAACATTCTGAACGCTCTGAACATGGGCAAAACCAGCGCGATGAATTCGATGATGTTGCGCTTCATGAACGCACCCTTGCGGTGGCTCATGCTGAAGCGCGCGATGAAGTCGACGATGAAGATCGCCCAGATGATGTCGCTGATGAGAACAAAGTCCCAGAGTGCTGCTGGTGGCAACTTGGCCAACACCTCGACCGCATAGAGCGCCAAATAAACAATCGCCAAAATGGCTAGCGGAATAGCAGACCGTTTCTCCCATCGGGCCACGGCCACCTCGGCCTTGGTTTTTGCCTCAAGCTCGGGGTCAAAAACCTCTTCAAACAACTTGCTCATGGCACTAATGCTAACGAGGCATTGTTTCAGGCAAGTCACGCATGCCGAGTGGGAAATGATTTGGTAATTTGAAGTTATCCCACCCTGGCTCAAACCCAGACACCCCGATAACCACGGTTGTCGGGGATTTTCTTTTGCCAACCAATTCACTAATCTCTAAACAAGACTTCGTGAGGGGACACTAATGCGCAAACTTTTGACGATCGCAGTTGCAAGCACTCTGCTTCTGACAGCTCTCACCACACCGGCCCAAGCGGCAACACCAAAGGCGGGTGCTGCATGCGCCAAGGCTGGTATTACCCAGGTCGTGAAGGCTGGCACTAAGTCGACCAAGTTCACCTGTGTGAAGTCAGGTAAAAAGACTGTCTGGAACAAGGGCGTTGTAACCATCGCCAAACCAGCGATCCCAAAACCAATCGCATCGGGCGAACCAAACCCTTCAACTCCAACTCCTGAACCAACCAAAGACGCAGCCAGCAGTTCAGCGGCCGACGCATACAAGGCAAGTGGCTGGGCGAAGCCAACCGACCCAAACGCCATTGCTGCTGCAGCAACCAAGTCGTTCGCCGAATACACCGCTAACAAGCGTCAAGATGCGACCGTGAACGTGGTTGCCCAAACCGGCACCCCACAATATTGGATCGACTGGATCAAACAGGGCGTCACCCTGATCGCCACAACGTTTGAATACCCTAAGCTCACCGGCCCATACACGGGCTTTGTGGCCAAAGATGTTGACTGGCTAAAGGTTGAGTTCGCCAAGGTTTATGGCCAGCAGGCCGCCGATGATCGCGCCGGTTCGTTTGAGGGCGCACCTGCACGCGGTGGCAGTGACACCGGTGTTTGGAACCTGACTTTCATTGAAAAAGAAAACCTGATTGC
>JBEGKM010000046.1:0-7426 GCA_041184065.1 Actinomycetota bacterium | reverse complement strand
TCGGGGTTCAGCTTTTGGCAACTTTGGTGCCGGCTGGATCTAAGGTCTTAGTTGTTGGCGGCGATGGTTTGCGGGCACGTGTTCTTGAGGGCGGTTTCGAACTAGTGGAGTCGTCAGACGACAAGCCTGCCGCCGTGATTCAGGGCTTTGCACCGGATGTTGCCTGGAAGCACCTTGCCGAAGCAGCATTCTCAATTCAGAATGGCGCCAAGTGGGTTGCAACCAACTCTGACTGGACTTTGCCTCAGGAAAAGGGCATGGCGCCAGGCAACGGCACACTGGTTTCGGCGGTTCATACGGCGGTGGGCCAGCTTCCTCTCGTGGCCGGCAAGCCCGAGCCTGCCATCTTCGAAGCTGCTGTAAAGCACTTTTCTGCTCAGCGTCCGCTATTCATCGGCGATCGCATCGACACCGATATAACCGGAGCCAATCGCACCGGTATTGATTCTGTTTTGGTGCTGACCGGTGTGAGCAACCGAAAGGAAGTTCTTGGCACAAAGGCCGAGGGGCGCCCCACATACATCATCGGTTCTATGGCTGAATTGCTCAAACCATACGATGCACCAAAGCAGACCAAACGTGGCTTTGCTTGCCGTGACGCCGCCGTCGAATTGCTTGGTAATAAGGTTGTTGTGACCGATGGCGACCCCAAGAGTCTTTCGGCACTTCGGGCCGCTTGCGCAGTGATTTATTCATCGGCTACGCCAATCTATGGGCTGGACGTTGAACCGGCTCTTTACGAATAGGCTTGAAGCATGTCAGACGACCTAATCGCCCAAGTTGCCAACGAGGTTGAGCGAATAACTGCATTGCCTTTGACGGAGCAGCCGAACGCCTTTGGTTTGATTCGCGACGAACTCGAATCTGTTCTAAACGGGGCCGAGTCTTCGTTGCTGAACGGTGCCGGTGCCGCACCCGTCGATAAGCCGGGCGAGTAAGTTTGCGCATTGACGTCGCGCTTGTTGAACGCGGCCTAGCCCGTTCGCGAAATCACGCTGCCACCATGGTTGAAGCCGAGAGGGTTTTGATCAATGGCCGTCCCGCACGCAAGGCTTCTCAAACCACTTTGGAAACCGATCAAATAAAGGTTTTAGAGGCGGTCGATTATGTTTCGCGCGCGGGTCATAAACTTGCGCGCGCCCTCGACGTGTTCAGCGAGATTGAACTCATCGACAAGGTGGCTCTGGATGTGGGGGCGTCTACCGGTGGTTTCACCGATGTTCTTCTTCGCCGCGGGGTGGCAAAAGTCTTTGCAATCGATGTCGGTCACGATCAAATAGTTCCCGAGCTTCTTGAAAACAAGAAGGTTGTCAGCATCGAGGGATTTAACGCTCGCGAGCTGTCACCGGAGACGCTCGCAGAGCGAGCTGGGCAGGTTGTTCCTGAAATTGATGTAGTGGTCGGTGATTTGTCCTTCATCTCACTTACTTTGGTGCTGAGGCAAATGCTCTCGGTAGCGCCAAACGCCGACTTTGTGCTCTTGGTCAAACCTCAGTTCGAGGTGGGCAAGCAGTCGCTTAGCGCGCATGGTTTGGTTACTGATCATCGCTTGCGCGCCGGCGCCATAAAGCAGGTTGTCGAAGAAGCCAACTCGCTGGGCATGGGCATCCGTGGTCTAGAAAGATCTGAGCTGCCTGGCACTCACGGGAATGTTGAATACTTGCTGTGGATTTCTAATAACGAACCTAAAAATGCGTCAAAATGGGTAGACCGAATTGAATCGATCGCCAAGGAGCCGAGATGACCGAGCCACGTTTTGTGCTGGTCGTTTCGCACACGCGACGTGAAGAGGCGATTGCTGCCGCGCTCGAAGCGTGTGCTCAGCTAATTTCGGCGGGCATAACGCCGGTCATGACGGCGGTGGAGCTTCAGGAGCTTCGAACTTTCTCGGACTCTCAGGACCAAAACGCTGATTCAATTGCTAACCCTGCCAACTTTGCAGCCCAAGTATTAGAGCTCGGCCTGAACTGTGTGCTGTCCCAGATTGAACTCGCTATGGTTCTTGGCGGTGACGGCACAATTCTCAAGGCCGCAGAGATCGTTCGAGAATTCGAGATTCCGTTGATGGGAATCAACCTTGGACACGTCGGTTTTCTGGCCGAGAGCGAACGCGATGGTTTGAACGATGCTGTTCAGCGAATCGTAGAGCGCGATTACATCGTGAAAGAACGAATGGCCCTTGACGTAGCTGTGATTGTTGAAGGTCGAGAGGTATTTCACACCTGGGCCTTGAACGAAGCAACTATCGAAAAAAGCGCGCGAGAGCGCATGCTAGAGGTTGTGGTTGAGGTCGAAGAGCATCCGCTTTCAAGCTTCGGCTGTGACGGCATTGTGATGGCCACTCCAACCGGTTCGACCGCCTACGCATTCTCGGCAGGCGGCCCGGTGGTTTGGCCGTCGGTTGAAGCCCTCTTGCTCGTGCCATTGAGTGCACACGCTCTTTTTGCCCGTCCACTTGTAGTGAAGCCCGAAGCGATGATGGCTGTTGAGGTTTTGAAGCGCAGTTCTGGCTACGGCGTTTTATGGTGTGATGGTCGCAGAACTTGGGAATTGCCGCCTGGAGCTCGAGTCGAGGTTCGCAAGTCAGACAAACCGGTTCTTTTGGCACGACTTCGTCAGAGCACGTTCACTGACCGTTTGGTCCGAAAGTTCTCTTTGCCTGTTGCCGGTTGGCGTGGACCAGACGACAACTCGGCAAACCGTGGATAAAGATGCTCGAAGAAATCTACATTCGTGATCTTGGAGTGATTCAAGAAGCCCGACTTGGTTTTAAGTCGGGTCTCACTGTGCTCACCGGCGAAACGGGGGCCGGCAAAACCATGGTTCTAACCGCACTTGGCTTGCTGCTTGGCGAACGTGGTGACAGCTCGGCTGTAAGACGAGGTCAAGAGCAGGCCTACGTTGAGGGCCGCTGGTTTGTGCCTGGCAATGATTTTGTCGCCGAGAAGCTCAGCGAAGTTGGTGCCAGCGGTGGCGATGGTGAGCTCATTCTGAACCGCTCCGTGTCTGCAGAGGGGCGAAGTCGAGCAGCGCTCTCTGGTCGAGCGATTCCCGTGAATGTTTTAGCTGATTTGGGTGACCAGTTGGTTGTAGTGCATGGGCAATCCGATCAGCTCCGACTGAAGTCGGCGACTGCGCAGCGTGAGGCGCTTGATCAGTTTGCCGGAAGCGAATTTCTACAGCTGCTGGCTAACTATCGGCAAGCTTTTGAATCTCATCGCGAACTTTCGATGAAACTCTCGGCTATCAAACAATCGATTTCGGAGCGCTCTGCCGAAGCCGAAGGTCTAAAAGTTTTATTCGAAGAATTCGAGCGCGTACAGCCCATTGAAGGCGAAGATCAACAGCTTGCCGAACTGGCAAATCGACTCACTCACGTCGAGGAGTTGCGCAGCAGCGCAACCGCCGCGCATGAGGCGTTGTCTTCTGAAGGTTTCGATGGTGCCCCAGATGCGATCGGGTTAGTTGGTGCTGCCCGAAAGCTACTCGAGCATGTTTCCGAGCACGACCCCGAGCTTGCGAGGCTTGCCCAGCTTGCCAAGGAAATCGGTTATCAACTTGGTGAATTGGCGACCGATCTATCGAGCTATGTGTCGGGACTCGAAGGGGACGGGGCAAACGATCTCGAGCTAGTTCAAAGTCGTCGCGCCGTTTTGAACTCGTTGATTCGAAAGCATGGCGAAACCCTTGACGATGTGTTCGTGTTCGCCCGTTCGGCATCGGACCGCCTGCTTGAGCTTGACTCATCCTCGGAACGCATTGAGGCCCTCGAAGAGGAGGTAGCTCAAGCTGGTCGAATGATGGCCGAGTTGGCCACCGAAGTGAGTCGTCGTCGAGTAGCAGCTGCAAAGGCTCTAGCCGACGAAGTGACTCAGGAGCTTAAGGCCCTAGCCATGCCAGGTTCATCGCTCGTAGTGGCCGTAACCGAATCTGCCGAATTTGCGAGCCATGGTAAAGACAACGTCTCGATTCAACTTTCGTCTTATCCGGGCGCAGAGCCGAGACCTCTTGGCAAAGGTGCCAGCGGGGGAGAGTTAAGTCGAATAATGCTCGCCATTGAGGTTGTTCTGGCAAAAACGGCCACGGTTGCGACATTTATTTTTGATGAGGTCGATGCCGGTGTCGGCGGTGCCGCGGCTATTGAGGTGGGCAGGAGACTCGCCAAGTTGGCAAGCCAAGCCCAGGTCATCGTGGTTACCCACCTCGCCCAGGTGGCCGCATTCGCGAATCACCACTTGAACGTTCTCAAAACCACCGGCCAAGAGTTCACGGTTAGCGACGTTGTCGCTCTGACCGATTCGCAGCGGGTCACCGAGCTGGCTCGCATGCTTTCAGGTCTTGGTGACTCACAATCTGCTCAGTCGCACGCCTCCGAACTTCTAGCCCTCGCAAGAGCAGAAATTGGTTAAAAAGTCACCCTACTTTCGTGTTGTCGGGCGTTTCGCAATCGAGCGAATGGTAGGCTGAAGTTCCATGGCAGAAGCTTTGGATTCCGGTAGAACACGTCACATTTTCGTCACCGGAGGTGTTGCATCATCACTCGGTAAGGGCCTCACCGCCTCGAGCCTCGGCAACCTTCTTCGTGCACGCGGCCTAAAGGTCGTGATGCAGAAACTAGACCCGTATCTAAACGTTGACCCGGGCACCATGAACCCTTTTCAGCACGGTGAAGTCTTCGTAACCGATGATGGCGCCGAGACTGATCTAGACATTGGTCACTACGAGCGATTCCTCGACATCAATTTGGGCCAGTCGGCAAACGTGACCACCGGCCAGATTTACTCAACCGTGATTGCTCGCGAACGTCGTGGCGAATACCTCGGTGACACCGTTCAGGTTATCCCGCACATCACCGATGAAATCAAGCGCCGCATGCGTTTGCAGGCGCACGAGACTCCAGCACCAGACGTAATCATCACCGAAATCGGTGGAACTGTCGGCGACATCGAGTCTCAGCCGTTCCTCGAGGCAGCTCGCCAGGTTCGCCACGAAGTAGGTCGCGACAACGTTTTCTATGTTCACGTATCGCTAGTTCCTTACCTTGCTGCCTCGGGTGAGCTAAAGACCAAACCAACCCAGCACTCGGTTGCCACCCTGCGCTCGATCGGCATTCAGCCAGACGCCGTGGTTTGTCGAAGCGACCGCGAGTTGCCAGACGGCATCAAGAACAAGATTGCGCTTATGTGCGACATCGACAAGAGCGCAGTCATCACCGCTGCAGATGCTTCGAGCATCTACGACGTGCCTAAGGTTCTCAACGACCAAGGCCTCGATGCCTACATTGTGAAGAAATTTGGATTCCCAGACAGCACCGTTGACTGGAGCCGCTGGCAGACCGTTTTGGATGCGGTGCACAACCCGAAGCACGAGGTTCGTATCGCGTTAGTGGGGAAGTACATCGACCTTCCAGACGCCTACCTTTCGGTAACCGAGGCCCTTCGCGCTGGCGGCTTTGCAAACATGTCGAAGGTGCACATCAAGTGGGTTGCTTCTGACACCTGTGAAACCCCGGATGGCGCCGCGGCTCAGCTTGGTGACGTGGATGCAATCTGTGTCCCAGGTGGATTTGGGGTTCGTGGAATTGAAGGAAAACTCGGCGCGCTAACCTATGCCCGCGAGAACAAGATTCCAACCCTTGGTCTTTGCTTGGGTCTACAGTGCATGGTCATCGAGTATGCCCGCACCAAGGCCGGCTTGGCTGGCGCTTCATCGACCGAATTCGACCCAGAGGCTCAGTATCCGGTTATTGCGACAATGGCCGAGCAGGTAGATATTCTTGCATCTGGCGACATGGGCGGAACTATGCGCCTTGGTTTGTATGAAGCTAAGTTGAAGCCTGGTTCAATTGTTGCCGAGGTCTACGGGGCAGAGTCAATCGAAGAGCGTCACCGTCACCGCTACGAGGTCAACAACACCTACCGTCAGCAGATCGCCGATGCCGGGCTGGTCTTCTCGGGCACCTCGCCAGACGACCATCTCGTCGAATTTGTTGAGTTGCCTCGCGAGGTTCACCCTTACTATGTGGCAACCCAGGCCCACCCTGAGTTCCGGTCACGTCCTACCAACGCGCACCCGCTGTTCCGTGGCCTCGTGGCTGCAGCAATCAAGCGTCAAGAGTCAAACAAGCTCTTTGAGGTAAAGGATGCCTAAAGATCGCCCCGCTTCTCTCGGCATTGCTGAGAGCGAGGTTGTCTTTCATGGCAAAATCTGGGACATCACCAGAGAAACTTTCGATTACAACGGCCAACCACTGGTGCGTGAGTTTGTTTCGCATCCAGGCGCAGTTGCGGTAATCGCTCTCAATGATGCGGGCGAAGTTCTGCTAATCAACCAGTACCGCCATCCCGTTCGCGAGTATCTGTGGGAGATTCCAGCAGGGCTCCTGGATGTGCCGGGCGAGGCCAAACTAGAGGCAGCAAAGCGCGAACTGCTCGAAGAAACTGGCTACGTTGCCGATGACTGGTCTGAACTAATTGAATTTCACACCACGCCAGGCGGAAACAACGAAACCATCGCCATTTTCCTTGCCAAGGGCCTTCGCCATCAAGGGCACGACCTAGAGCTCGAGGGTGAAGAAACCGACATGGATTTGGCTTGGGTGGCGCTGGATGAAGCCGTATCGAGTGTTTTGAGTTCGCAGATGCGCAGCCCAAGTGCCGCGGTTGGTTTGATGGCCTTGGCACTGAAGCTCGGCATCAAGGCAAATGTCTAGCCTAAAACCCCTTGCAGACGCCTACCTCAGGCATCTTGCCATCGAGCGCGGTGTGGCAAAAAACACGATCGCTGCCTATGCTCGAGACCTGCACCGCTACTTTGACTTTCTTGATGAGATCGAAGTGTCAGAACCAAACGCAATTAGTGAGCTGAATATCGTCGCTTTCGGCGAACAGTTGACCGCTCGATACGGCCTCAAGAGCTCATCGGTTGCTCGAGTTTTGGCCGCCGTGAGGGGCATCCACCGTTTTTGGTTGCTTGAGAACATAACCCAGGGCGATGTGGCAGCCACCGTGAAACCGCCAAAGCTGAGGCGAAATCTACCAAAGGCAATCAGTTTGGCGCAGGTCGAAGAGCTTTTGGCGGCGGCTGGCCCCGACCCTCAAAACACGGATGCCGTGCTCGCAGGCGACATTGCGATTCGAAACCGGGCAATTCTTGAAGTGCTTTACGCCACCGGCGCCCGAGTTTCTGAGGTTGTGGATCTAGACCTTGACGATGTAATCGAAAACTCGATGGTTCGCCTCTTTGGTAAGGGCTCAAAGGAGCGACTGGTGCCGATTGGAAGTTATGCGCTCAGGGCGATGGAGGCATACCTGGTTCGGGTTCGACCGGGGCTCGTGGTTCGAGGCAAGGGAACGCCCGCTATCTTTCTGAATCAACGGGGTGGTCGCCTGTCGAGGCAGAGCGCTTGGCAGATAATCGCGGATGC
>JBEGKM010000045.1:0-7487 GCA_041184065.1 Actinomycetota bacterium | reverse complement strand
TCCGATTCGCGATCTGTCGGGTGGTCAACGCCGTCGCCTTCAGTTCTTGCGCCTGCTGTTTGGTGAGCCAAACGTTTTGATTCTTGACGAGCCAACCAACGACCTCGACACCGACATTCTTGCTGCGATGGAAGACCTGCTCGACGGCTGGCCGGGCACACTGATTGTGGTTAGTCACGACCGATATTTGCTGGAGCGCGTGACCGATCAGCAGTTTGCTCTGCTCGGCGACGGTTCACTGCGCCACCTACCTGGTGGGGTTGACCAATACCTAGAGCTTCGAAGGCACAGTTTGAACGCCAAGGCCGGACAAGCCGAATCGAGTCGATATGCGCCTGGTTCAAGCGCTGCGGCGGTTGCGCAAGACCAGGCGTCCGCGGCTAAATTGAGCGGTTCAGCTCTTCGTGATGCCGAGAAGAACCTTGCTCGAATCGAACGTGCTCTCGAAAAAATTGCGTCTGATGAAGCCAAGCTGCACCAGCAAATGGCAGCGCACGATCAAAGCGATTACGCGGGTTTGGCTGAGTTCGTGAAGGCTCAAACCGACCTAAACGACAAGCGTGATGGCCTTGAACTTGAATGGCTTGAAATTTCGGAGCTTTTGGGAGCAAATTAGGTCGAAATATCTGGCAGACTTGGGGGTGCAGATAACGCCTCGGCGTTGGCTGTGGTCCCCTATGGTGTAATGGCAACACTTCGCTCTTTGGATGCGACGTTCTAGGTTCGAGTCCTGGTGGGGGAGCAACACAAATTAGGAGCGGAATGAGCGAAAAGCACCTAGCAGTCGTTGTTTTGGCTGCCGGCGAAGGCACTCGCATGAAGTCTGCCAAGCCAAAGGTTATGCACGAAATCGCTGGCTTGCCGCTGCTAGGGCACGCACTAGCCACCGCGAGTTCTCTTGGTGCAGCTCACGTAATCTCTGTAATTCGGTACAAAAAAGAACTGCTGGCCGAGTACATCACCGCTTTTTACCCAAATGTGTCGATTGCCGAGCAAGACGAGGTGCCTGGCACGGGCCGCGCAGTCGAGTGCGCGCTAGATGCCCTTCCCTCAGATTTCAATGGCGCCATCGTCGTGACTAGCGGCGATGTGCCGCTGCTTGATGTGGCTACTCTCGAATCTCTACTCGACGCTCATCTAGCCGGTGGCTACGCGGCGACCATTCTGACTGCACACGTTGCTGATCCGACTGGTTACGGCAGAATCATCCGAAGCAACGCAGGCAAGTTCATCGAAATCATCGAACACCGCGACGCCGACGCCGAGCAGCTCGAAATTCGAGAGGTCAACGCGGGTGTGTATGTTTTTGACGCCGCCCACCTTCGCAAAGCTCTCACCACCGTTGGTTCGCAAAATGCTCAGGGCGAAAAATATCTAACGGATGTCGCAGTCGAATTGATTCGCGAAAAGTTGAAGGTGCAGGCTGTGGCGGTGAGCGACAACTGGCTGGTCGCCGGTATCAATGACCGTGTTCAACTCAGCGAGGTTGCGGCAGAGCTCAATGCCAGAATCTGCGAAGCCTGGCAGGTGGCCGGGGTTACCATTCAGGATCCAGCTTCAACCTGGATCGACATCACGGTCGAACTCGGAACCGATGTGACCCTTTTACCCGGAACCCACCTCAAGGGCATTACCTCAATCGGCGACGGTTCGACAATTGGCCCCGAGGTTTTCATGGTCGACACGACCGTAGGCGAGAACGCATCCGTGGTTAAGTCACACGCGACCGGTTCAAGAATTGGTGACGGCGCAACCGTCGGCCCATTCGCCTATTTGCGCCCAGGAACCGACCTTGGCGTTGACGGCAAAATTGGCACCTTCGTAGAAACCAAGAACGCCAAGATTGGTGCTGGCAGCAAAGTGCCACACCTCAGCTATGTGGGCGACGCAACCATTGGTGAGGGTTCGAACATTGGCGCCGGAACTATTTTTGCCAACTATGACGGCATCAAGAAGCATGCCAGCGTGATTGGTTCACATGTGAGAACCGGCTCGCACAACGTCTTTGTTGCACCAATTACGATTGCGGATGGGGCTTACACAGCCGCCGGAACAGTTGTTCGTAAAGATGTCGAAGCCGGCGATCTTGCGATGAATGTTGCACCGCAGCGAAACCTTGCCGACTGGGTTATTGCAAAAAGACCTGGCAGCGCGGCTGCCGACGCGGCTCACAAGGCCAAGAACTAACTAACTACAAAATAGAGCTGGAGCCCCCAATGGAAATCACGACCAACAACAGCAAACGTCTGGTTATTGTGAGTGGTCGCGCCCACCAAGCTCTGGCCGAAGAGGTTGCCTCGCTGCTCGGCACCAAGTTGCTGCCAACCACTGCCTATGATTTCGCCAACGGTGAGACCTTTGTGCGCTACGAAGAGTCGGTTCGCGGCGTTGACGCATTTGTGATTCAGTCGCACGCCTCGGGCATCAACAACTGGGTAATGGAGCAGTTGCTAATGGTCGACGCTATGAAGCGCGCCAGCGCCAAGCGCATAACCGTGGTTGCTCCGTTTTTTCCATACGCTCGTCAAGACAAGAAGCACAAGGGTCGCGAGCCAATCTCGGCTCGTTTGATGACCGACCTGTTCAAGGTTGCCGGTGCGAACCGTCTGATGTCGGTCGACTTGCACACCCCTCAGATTCAGGGCTTCTTTGATGGTCCCGTTGACCACCTTTGGGCGCTACCAATGCTTGCCGATCACGTTGCCGAAAAGTTTGAGGGCGAAGATCTAACCGTTGTCTCACCAGACTCAGGTCGCGTGCGCGTTGCCGACATCTGGGCCGAACGCCTAGGTGCACCTCTCGCAATCATTCACAAGCGTCGCGATCCAGATCGCCCAAACCAGGTTGAGGCTCACGAGCTAGTCGGAGACGTAAAGGGGCGCACCTGCCTTTTGGTCGATGACATGATCGATACCGCTGGCACAATCGTTGCCGCTGCAAAGGCTCTCAAGGCCAACGGCGCGGCGCGAGTAATCGTTGCTGCAACCCACGCGGTTTTCTCTGAGCCAGCAGTCGAGCGCCTTTCGAGCGGTGTCGTAGATGAGGTAATCGTGACCAACACGCTTCCGATCACGCCAGAAAAGCAGTTCGACAGCCTTACCGTGCTTTCGATTGCACCGCTTATTGCTGCGGCAATCCAGGCCGTGTTCGGCGATGACTCCGTGAACAAGCTCTTCCCAGGTCACGCATAGCCTAAAGCTTCAAAGTCTGATCGGGTTGTCACATTGGTGGCAGCCCGATAGACTTTAACCAGACAACGGCGAGGGCTCCATACGGAGCCGTTATCGACGGGGCATTTAGCCGGTTTACCGGCCACTAATCCTCGCGTTCAGCGCTTGAGTTGATTACAAAAATCAGTTTTAGAGGCAATTCGTTGCGCTAAAAACTTCAAACTCGAATGGAAATTCAAATGAACACTGCAGCAAAGCTAGTCGGAGAAGTCCGCGAATCTTTCGGTAAGGGTGCAGCACGCAAGTTCCGTGCAGCCGGCCGCACTCCAGCGGTTATCTACGGTCACGGCTCAGAGCCGCGCCACGTAACCCTTCCAGCACATGAGGTGAAGCTAATCCTTCGCCACAAGAACGCTGTTATCGACCTAACCATCAACGGCAAGGAAGAATCAGTTCTAGTTAAGAGCGCTTCGAAGGACCCAATCACCCAGATCATCGAGCACATCGACCTAGTCGAGCTTGTCAAGGGTGAGCGCGTTCACGTTGAGGTTCCAGTTCACGTGGTTGGCGAGTCACTTTCAGGTACCGTCATCGACCTAGAGCACAAGACCGTCAAGCTAGAGGTTGCTGCAACCAACATCCCTGACTTCGTAGAGGCAGTGTTCGACAAGCAGGGCGCTGGCTTCCACGTTCTTGCTAAGGACCTAGTTATCCCTGCAGGCGCAAAGCTAGAGCTAGCCGACGACGAGCTAATCGCTTCGGTGGTTGCAACTGCAGCGGGTCACGCAGCAGAGCTTGCTGCCCCAGCAGCAGAGTAGTCAACTGTCTAACTCGACATACTTAGTAGTCGGGCTCGGTAACCCCGGGCCCGACTATTCTGCTAATCGGCACAATGTCGGCCAAATGGCGCTCTCGGTTTTAGCCGATCGATTGAGCGCCACCTTCAAAAGCCACAAGTCGAACGCGGCCGTTGCCGAAGCTCGATTGGGTTATGGGGGAGCAAAGCTAATTCTCGCCAAACCCGGTTCATACATGAACACCAGCGGTGGCCCGGTTTCTTCGCTGATGAAGTTCTACGACATCGCAATCGAAAATGTGATTGTGCTGCACGATGAGCTCGACATTCCGGCCGAAACCATTCGCCTAAAGCACGGCGGTGGTCACGGGGGGCATAACGGCTTGCGTGACATAATCGCCGCCTGTGGCTCAAACGAATTCACCAGAGTGCGCATCGGCATCGGTCGGCCACCCGGTCGCATGGACACCGCCGACTTTGTGCTCAAAGACTTTTCATCTTCCGAACGCAAGGGCTTGCCGGTAACTCTTGAGCTTGCTGCGGATGCAGTTGAAGCCGTCGTGGAGCTCGGTGTTTCGCTCGCGCAGACGCGTGTAAACGCCCCCGCAGCGGAATAAGCCCTGCCGCTTGCAACTTAGACTTACCTTGTGAGCGATCAAAATCTCAAGGCCCTTTCGCGCCTTGTCGCGCTCGTTTCGGAGGGTTACCCCCTTGCTGCCGCTCAGTCAAAAATCAAAGCTTCGAGGCTTGACCTCATCGCTCCTCAGGGGGCTCACGCTTGTGTTGTCGCGGTTCTGGACGAGTTTCGAAGAGCCGCTGACCTATCCCGGGTTCAGTTGGTTGTGGTCAGCACCGGGCGTGAATCAGAAGATTTAGCAGCGTCACTTCGCTCGATGGTCGAGAACGCAGAAATTCTTGAATTTCCGTCTTGGGAGACTTTGCCTCATGAGCGACTTAGCCCGAGCCCAGAAACCGTTGGCCGAAGACTCAGGGTTTTGCATCGACTAAACGAGATCGAGTCTCTAGGCAGCAGACTAGATCACCCCGTTTTTGTTTTGGCCTCGGTGCGCGCGGTTCTTCAACCCGCCATTGCTGGCCTTGCCAACCACCCTCCACTGACTCTAATTCGAGGCAGCGACTACTTGCTGTTCGAGCTTTCGCTAAAGCTGGTTGAGATGGCCTACCACCGAGTCGATATGGTCACCAAGCGCGGCGAATTTGCTGTTCGCGGTGGCATTCTCGATATCTTCGCAACCACTTCAGAGCACGCTATGAGACTCGAATTTTTTGGCGATGAACTCGAAGAAATTCGAGAGTTTTCGGTTGCCGACCAGCGGTCAATCAACGAGGTCGATGGCAAACCAAAGAAGATCGATCGCATCGATATTTATCCAGCTCGCGAAATAATCATCACGCCGAGTGTTGCTGGCCGAGCCCGCGAAATGGTGCACGAGTTTCCCAACATTTCGACGATGTTGGCCAAGATTGCCGAAGGCATCCCGGTTGATGGAATGGAGTCGCTCGCCCCGGTTTTGGTAGACGCGATGGTGCCGTTCACCGACTATTTGCCCAAAAATGCCCTGGTGACTTTGCTTTCACCAGAAAAGTCGGCCGCTAGAGCGGCCAGTTTGGTTGAAACCAACGAAGAGTTTTTGCACGCTGCTTGGGATGCCGCCACCGAGGGTGCGAATGCCCCTATTGATTTGAGCGCCGGCGGATTTGTTGAGCTATCGCAGTTCAAAGATGCTCTCGCCGGCAGGGCGCTATTTACGGTTAGCCAATTTGGATCTGACGATGACACCCTGGTGAACCTCGAGATGCATGAGGTGCCGAGCCTGAAAGGCACCGAAACTAGCCCAATTGAGTGGCTCGAGGACCAAACCAAAAACGGACAAAAAGTGATTCTTGTGGCCGAAGGTCACGGAACCGTTGAGCGTCTGGGAGAGCAATTAGCTGCGGCCAAAATTGAAGCCGAGGTATTGCAAGGTGCCATGCGCAAGGGTTTCACGGCACCAGCCAGCAAGTTGATTGTGATGACCGAGGCAGAGTTTTATGGCAAGAATGCGGCCTATGTGAACCCGCAGGTGCGCAAGCTTGCGGCCAAGCGGGGTCAAGCGGTCGACCCGCTCAGCCTAAAGGCCGGCGACTATGTGGTTCACGAGACTCACGGAATCGGGCGCTTTGTCGAGCTGGTTCAGCGAGCAAGCGGTGTTGGTCGCCAGCAGTCGCAACGCGAATACCTGCTAATCGAATACGCGCCGTCAAAGCGCGGTTATCCAGGTGACACACTCTTTGTGCCAACTGATCAGCTCGACCTTCTGACCCGCTATGTTGGCGGCGAAGCGCCGGTGCTTTCGAAGATGGGCGGCACCGACTGGGCAAGAGTTAAGGGCAATGCCCGCAAGGCAATTCGCAAGATCGCGATTGACCTGGTCAAGCTTTATTCAGCCCGTATGAAATCTCGCGGCCATGCCTTTGGGCCAGATACGCCTTGGCAGCATGAACTCGAAGAAGCGTTTGCTTTTGTTGAGACCCCAGACCAGCTGCAAACCATCGATGAGATCAAGCGCGACATGGAACGCGAGATTCCGATGGACCGGTTGCTTGCGGGTGATGTTGGCTATGGCAAAACCGAGGTGGCTTTGCGCGCCGCTTTCAAGGCCATTCAAGATGGCAAACAGGTGGCCATGCTGGTTCCAACAACGCTTTTGGTTCGTCAGCACACCGACACCATTGAAGGTCGCTTCGCTGGCTTCCCCGTAGTTGTTCGTTCGCTGTCGAGATTTCAAACCGACAAAGAAGTAAAGGAGACCATCGCCGGTCTGGCCGATGGCAGCGTTGACATGGTTATCGGAACCCATCGCCTGCTCAGCTCATCGGTCAAGTTTCGCAATCTGGGGCTAATCATCATCGATGAAGAGCAGCGCTTTGGCGTTGAGCACAAAGAAAAGCTCAAAGAAATGAAGCACAACGTCGACATCTTGGCCATGTCGGCAACGCCGATTCCGCGAACCTTAGAGATGGCGATCACAGGGATCCGTGAGATGTCTACTCTGGCGACTCCTCCCGAAGAGCGACACCCGATCTTGACCTACATTGGTGGCTATAGCGAAAAGCAGGTTGCCGCCGCGATTCGCCGCGAACTCATTCGCGAGGGGCAGGTCTTTTTCGTTCACAATCGAGTCAGTTCGATCGAGGCAGTAGCTCACCAACTTGCCGAACTGGTGCCAGAGGCACGCATCGCCGTGGCTCACGGTCAGATGTCTGAGACAGCACTCGAGCAGGTTGTGGTCGATTTTTGGGAGCGCAAATTCGACGTGCTAGTTTCAACCACAATCATCGAAACCGGCATCGATATTCCAAATGCCAACACCCTGATAGTTGACCGTGCCGAAAACTTTGGGTTAAGCCAGCTACACCAAATTCGAGGTCGCGTTGGTCGCAGCCGCGAGCGAGCATACGCTTATTTCTTCTATGACCCATCGAAACCACTTAGCGAAACCGCCCACGACCGGTTAGCC
>JBEGKM010000044.1:0-7595 GCA_041184065.1 Actinomycetota bacterium | reverse complement strand
ACGCTGATGTCGATTGCCCCGAAGATCAACAAGATTGCCTCGTAGAGTGCGGTTGTGAAAACCGTGCGCACCATCGCGGCAAACAAAACCCCACCCATGATGTCTCGACCGCTAATTGGTGTGGCATTCATGGCAAAGAAGCTCTTATCCCAGAGAAATCCCTCCATGATCGGAAACGAAAGCTCATCCTGGCAAGCCTGAATCGCCGCGGTTGCAAGCAACGCAGGCGCTAAGAAGGCCAAGTATGAAACTCCACCGAGCTGATCGTTGGTTCCGTTGGCGTCGACCAAGGCGCCGATTCCGATACCGACCGAGAACAAATAGAGAATCGGGTTTCCAAGCCCGAACGAAAGAATCGAACCCCACCACTTGATCATGGTGCGAAGGCGCGCCTCGGCCACATGCAGCCAAGCCCAGGCGATCGCCTTTTGCGCGTTGACCAGCTTAAAAGAACCCTGCCAAGTGCTTTTGTGAACCGGCATTTCAATCGACACTGAGTCGCTCATTACTCAACCAAAGTTCTGCCGGTTAGGCGCAAGAACACATCTTCGAGCGAGCTTCGGCGAACCAGTGAGGTAACCGGCTCAAGACCTCGGGTCAAAATGGTGTGCAGGTCGGCCTCGCCATTTTCTGAATAGATCAAAATGCGGTCGGGCAAGATCTCGATTCGATCACCAATGCCGTTGAGCTGGTCGGCAACCTCGGCATTCTTGCTAGAGCCAAATCGAACTTCCAACACTTCTTTCGAGGAATACTCCCTTATCAGGTCGGCGGGCGAACCCTCGGCCATGATCTTCCCCTTATCCATCACGATTAGGCGATCGCAGAGCTGCTCGGCTTCATCCATGTAATGAGTGGTGATTACAAGTGTGACGCCCTGCTCTTTGAGGCGAAAAAGGCGATCCCAGAGAATGTGGCGGGCTTGTGGGTCAAGGCCCGTGGTTGGCTCATCGAGCATCAGAATTTCGGGTTCATTGACCAAACCGCGTGCGATGGTGAGGCGGCGCTTCATGCCACCGGAAAGCTCTTCGGCCTTGCTGTTGCGCTTTTCGGTCAGTTGGGCGAACTCCAAAAGCTCTTCTACCTTGGTCTTCAGAAACTTGCGGCTAAGGCCAAAAAACCGGCCATAGCTAAACAGGTTTTCGTGCACTTTGAGCTCGCGGTCAAGGTTGTCTTGCTGGGGCACCACGCCCAGGTGCGCGCGAATCTCTGGGCCGTGCTGGTTCGGGTCTTTACCAAGGATGGTCAGATCGCCACCGGTGCGCTTAGACACCGAAGCGATCATCTTCATGGTGGTTGATTTGCCGGCGCCGTTTGGCCCCAAAAGGCCGAATGCTTCACCCCGTTTGACCACAAAATCGATGCCGTCAACGGCAACGAAATCGGCATATTTCTTGGTCAGGCCCTTGGCCTCAATCATGTTCTGCATCATCGTTGAAGAGTTCATAGTCTCTCCAATCTACTAGCCTTGAACAATGCCTTCGAACACCGCAAAAGCTGCCGCCCATAAGCGCCCCGGCAACAAGCGAGTGACCGGAAAAGAGCAGTACTACACGCCTAAAGACCTGGCGCAAAAACTCATCAAAGAGGTTGAGGTTTTGGTGCCAGATTTGGCAAGCCGGGCGGTCATTGAACCCGCTGGCGGTACAGGGTCATTTATCGAGGCCGCTCGGGCTGCCGGCGTGACCGATTTTTTGTCATTCGACATAGAACCAAAGCACCGCGATGTTTTGAAGGCCGATTTTTTGGCTGCACCCATTCTCACCGAGAACGCGGTTACCATTTCAAACCCGCCATTCGGTCGCAACAACTCGCTCTCGATTCCGTTCTTTAACAAGGCAGCCAACCACAGCGAGTTCATTTGCTTCATCGTGCCAAGATCATGGCGCAAATGGTCGGTCGTCAACCGCCTTGATCGCCGCTTTCACCTGGTGGCCGATCACGACATCCAGATTGATTATGAAGATGACTCTGGCGAGAAGCTATCTAAGCGAAATGGCCTAAACACCTGTTTTCAGGTGTGGCAGCGAAAAAATGAACCACGCCCGCTCATCAAGGTTGCCGATCAAGGGCTGGTCGAAAAGACCGACGCAAAATCTGCCGACGTAGCGCTGACAATTTTTGGCTTTGGCTGCGGAACCGTGCGAACCGAGTTCGAACGCAAACCAAATTCGACCCGCATGTTTTTGAAGCTAAAACACCCCGGCGCATTAGCCGCACTGCAGTCGGTGAACTTTGAGACCTTTTTCAAAAACACCGCTTACACCCCGGCGCTTTCGTTGCCAGAAATCAACTATTTGCTGAACGAAAAAATCTTGGGGAATCCCCACCTAGAGAAACAGGTTTAAAACCAGATGAGCATGATGGGCGGCCGCGGGCGCGGCAGATCGATGGCACCAAAAGACAGTGGCCCAAAGGCAAAGTTTTCGCAGCTTTGGCCGTATCTGATGGAGCACAAGGGTGCACTCTGGTTGGCGATGGGCCTATCGGTGCTTGGTGCGGCAATCAGCCTGGCGCAGCCGCTTGTGGTTGGCATGGTCATCAATGCGGTTCAGACCGGAGCCGACCTTGGAGCGCTGATTTTCATTTTGGTCGGCGTGATTCTGGGCAGCGCTGTGCTTGGCGGTTTTATGTATTACGTGCTGGCCAAAGCCGGCGAGGGCGTGGTGTTTTCGGCAAGACAAAAACTTGCAAACCGTTTGCTAAAGCTGCCAATTCACGAGTATGACCTTCGACGAACAGGTGACTTAGTGTCGCGCGTAGGCTCTGACACAACGCTGCTTCGTGCGGTTCTAACTCAGGGCTTGGTTGACGCCGTTGGTGGAATCTTGATTTTTGTCGGTTCGCTGGTTGCAATGGCAATCATCGACCCTATTTTGCTTGGCCTGACTCTGATCATGGTTGTGATTGCAATCGCCTCAATCGCCGTTACGGCTCGTCAGGTGCGCTCGGCCACCACCAAAGCACAACAGCGAGTTGGCGACATGTCGGCTGCTGTTGAGCGCGCCCTGAGCGCGGTAAGAACGATCCGCGCAGCTCGGGCCGAAAAACGCGAAAGCCGCATGATCGCCGATGACGCTAAAGAGGCCTTGAAACAGGGCGTCAAGATTGCCAAAATCAACGCGATGATTACCCCGATTGCAGGGCTTGCCATGAACGGCGCTTTCATCGTGGTTCTGGGTGTTGGCGGTTATCGAGTCGCCACCGGAGCAACCACGGTTGCCAGCCTGGTCACCTTTATTCTTCTGATGTTCCAAATGATTCGCCCGCTCGGTCAAGCCTTCGGCGCTTACAGTTCGGTTCAGTCAGGCCTCGGGGCGCTGGCTCGCATCCAAGAAATTCTTGATGTGCCGGTTGAAGAGACCGAAGCCGAGACCAAAAACTCGGCCAAAGTTGCCGCCGTGAATGACACGGCAATTGAGTTTCGCAACGTTTCGTTTGGCTACGCCGAGCCGGCCCCTACCGAAGACAACCCAACCCCCGAAAAGCGCGAAGTGCTCGAGAATGTGTCATTTTCGATCAAGCGCGGCTCGCGAGTTGCTCTGGTTGGCCCTTCGGGCTCGGGCAAATCAACCACCTTCTCGCTAATCGAACGCTTCTACGAGCCGACCTCTGGCCAAATTTTCATGGATGGCCAGGCGGTGACAACCTTGAGCCGAGATTCCCTGCGCGCGCAGATTGGCTATGTAGAGCAGGATGCGCCTGTTTTGGCCGGCTCGATAAAGGCCAACCTGCTGATTGGTTCGCCCGATGCCACCGATGAGCAACTCAAGGCAGTGCTTGAAGAGGTGAACCTGACCGAGGTTCTCGAGCGCGACAAGCGCGGCCTCGATGCCGAAGTTGGCGAGAACGGAATCATGCTTTCAGGCGGCGAGCGCCAGCGCCTGGCAATTGCTCGTGCACTATTGGCCGCGCCACCGATTTTGCTTCTCGACGAGTCGACTTCTTCGCTGGATGGCTTGAACGAACAACGCATGCGTGAAGCCATCGATTCGGTGGCAAAAAACCGCACGCTCTTAGTGATTGCCCACAGACTTTCGACCGTTGTCGACAGCGATCAAATCATTGTGATCGAACATGGAAAAGTTGTCGGAATCGGCACCCACAGCGAATTGGTTGCCTCAACCCCGCTCTACAAGAAACTGGCCAAGCAACAACTTTTGGTCTAGTTGGCAACCTCTATTTGTCACAAAACTTAACACTTAGTCACACGCTGTAACTTTCCGCCAGCGGCGCGGTCATCTCGGTAATTTTGAATGAACCCCATTCAAACTTCGAGGAGCCGCTATGTCGCTTTATGTTGCAGAACTAGACACCACCGACAACAAAAACATTCAGGATGTTCTTGCCGGGGTTGAGGCAGCTGCTCAAAAAGCCGGCGGCGAGTTCATTGAGAGCCAGGTAACCGCAAACCACAACCGCGTCTTTGCTGTGCTTGAGCACGACAACATTGTTACGCTGCGAGGCGACCTAGAGGCCGCCGGGTTCAAGGTAGACGAGTTGGCACTGGTTCGACTTATCGGAGCCGAACTCGAAGACATCAAGAAGCTCAAGCCGGCCGGCCAGTATCTGGTCGAATGGGACTTTCCAGAGGGTTTGACCATGGACAAGTACTTGGCCCGCAAGAAGGAAAAGTCGCCGCTTTATAACGACATCGAAGATGTTAAGTTCTTGCGCACCTATGTTCGCGAAGACATGGTTAAGTGCCTGTGCTTCTATGACGGCGACAGCGAGGATGCAGTTGTTGCAGCCCGCCAGGTTGTCGACACCCCAATCAGCCGACTACACAAGCTAGAGGGCTAGCAATGTCAGCCGTTGCCCTTTCGGGTCTGCTTGAGCAGATCGAAGAATGCGCGAAAAATGTCGACAAGGCAGACGACAACCTGCGCAAGGTCTTGCTCGAAGACATCGTTGGCCAGGGATTCACCGCATTCGGTTTGTCAGACAGCCTTGAGCCAATCGCCGCCCAGGCAGCGGTGATTGAGGGTCTAGCCCAAAAGTGCATGAGCTCGGCTTTTGTTACCTGGTCGCACCGTATGACCACCGAATACATCGATCGCTTTGCTGGTGAGGCATTGCGTTCTGCTCACCTAAGCGAATTGCGAAACGGCACTCGAGTCGGTTCGACCGCATTGGCAACCGCACTAGCCGATAAATCTGGCAAAGAGCTGCTGCCAATCACCTTCACCGAGGTCGACGGCGAGTTCGAAATCAACGGTGTGATTCCTTGGGCATCGAACCTGTATGAAGACACCCTTGTGGTCTTTGCCGCGCGCAACGAAACCACCGAAGAGCGAGTGATTTTTGCATCTCTGCTAAGCAAGGCCGGGGTTTCGGTAAAACCTGCCGGTGAGCTGTTGGCTCTAAACGCGACCGCATCGGGCACCGTAAAGTTTGAGGGCCTTCGCCTAACTCGCGATGAAGTGCTGACCCGTGACGTCAACTTTTTTCTAGGTCAGATGCGCCCACGTTTCTTGGTTCTGCAGTCGGCATTCTGCCTGGGCCTGAGCAAGTCATCGTTGGCCGCAGTAAAGTCATCAAACGGCACTCTGCCCTTTGCGCAAGACATCGCGCACTTCGAGGCAGAGCTGAACCGCCTTGATGCAGAGCTGAACCGACTTGCCGGCGACCTTAGTGCCTACCCGGCACCCGGAAACGGCTTTGCACCGCTGGATTTCTTGAAACTTCGCCTCGGCGCAGCCGAGCTGGCCCAGGCAATCACGCGAATCGAACTAGCAACCATCGGTGGCCGTGGCTATTACAGTGCTAGCGACACCTCGAGACGAATCCGTGAATCGCTGTTTCTGTCGGTTCAGGCACCTACCGAGGGGAGCCTGAGATGGGAAATCTCGCAGCTAGCCTCGTAAAGGTTTCAATTAGCCGCTCGGCTGCCGCTGCCCCGGTGATCGAGAATCTAGACCTTGAGATTCACGAGGGCGAGATTCTTGCCGTGGTTGGCGGTTCTGGTCGCGGAAAGACCACTTTGTTGCACGCTCTTGCTGGTTTGCTGAACGTGAGTGCCGGCGAGATCAGGCACTTTGCGGCACCGGGCAAAAAGGCATCCGGGTTGGTCTTTCAAGAGGCCTTGCTGCTGCCATGGCTTTCGGTTCGTCAGAACGTGCGTCTGGGTTTTAGATTCAAGGCAAATCGCAAAGCGGTCGGCAAGAACGCTGCCGAACTAGACGCCAAAGTGACTAACCTGCTTAAAATTCTGGGCATCGCAGAGCTAGCCGACCGCAAAGTAAACCAACTCTCGGGTGGCCAGGCGCAGCGCGTTGCCATTGCGCGAACCATCGTTACCGAGCCAAAGTTGCTGCTGCTAGACGAGCCATTTTCGGCCCTCGATGCCGCAACCCGCGGTGGCCTGCAAACCTGGCTAAAAGATTTGCGCGCCAAGCTCGACCTAACCATCGTGATTGTCACCCACGACATCGACGAGGCCCTCACCGTTGCCGACCGAGTGCTTTTGCTCAATGAGCCCGGCGTTGCCGCAACCAGCTATTCGGTAAGCGAAGGACAGAACACTAACGAAGGCCTAAAGGCCGAAATCATTTCCCAGCTCGGCTATTCAATCTAAGAGAGAACAAAATGACTGAAAACAACGCACTAGATGCAACCTGCGCACACGACACCGATGGCTGGTTCGACCGCCGCACCCTTTTGCGCCTAGCCGCCGTTGGCGCTGCTTCGGCCTCGGTTGTTGGCTTCGGCGAAGCCGCACCGGCAAACGCGGCCAGCTGGACAAACGCCCTTGGAAAATTGAAGATCGGTTACCTGCCGATTACCGATGCATCGCCGCTATTGATCGGTCACGCTAAGGGCATCTTTGAAGAAGTTGGTATCAAGACCGAGCAGCCAAAGTTGTTCCGTTCATGGCCATCACTGGTCGAGGCATTTCAGGCTAAGCAACTCGATGTTGTTCACCTGCTCATGCCGCTGGCACTGCAGCTAAAGTTCGCCGCAAAGCAAGACATCAAGGTGATCACCTGGAATCACACCAACGGCTCTGCTCTAACCGTAAACAAGAGCATCAACAAGTTCAGCGAGCTTGCTGGCAAGACCATTGCTATCCCGTTCTGGTACTCGATTCACAACGTGGTTCTTCAGCAGCTATTCCGCGCCGAGGGACTAACCGCAATCACCACCGGTGAGGCAAATGCGGCGAAGAAGACCGTAAAGCTGGTTGTTTTGGCACCAGCCGACATGCCAACCGCATTGACCAATGGCCAGGTTGCCGGTTACATCGTGGCTGACCCGTTCAACGCAGTTGCCGAGGTGAAGGGCATCGGAAAGATTTTGCGATTCACCGGTGACGTTTGGAAAGAGCACGCCTGCTGCGTAACCGTGGTGCGTGGTGACCTGATCAAAAACAACCCTTCGGCAGCCATCGCACTGACCGACGCTATCGTTCGCGCCCAGCTCGAACTGATTAAGGACCGCAAGGGTTCGGCGAGCCTGCTTTCATCAAAGGGTTACTTGCCGCAGCCACTGCCAGCCATCAACAAAGCGCTCAACGACTACTCGACCGCCGAATACAAGGCTGCGATCAAGCACCCGGAGTGGAAGTCAAACCGCATCGACTTCAAGCCGTTCCC
>JBEGKM010000043.1:0-7599 GCA_041184065.1 Actinomycetota bacterium | reverse complement strand
TGAGGGGTTGTTACAAAATCAAGAACAACAAAACCGGCCATCGATTGGTCTATCAGGTAATCGACAACGAGCTGATAGTTCTGGTGCTTTCGGTAGACAAACGTGAAGACCTGGTTGCATACACCTCTGCTTCGGCGCGTCGTCACCGCTGATTACTCACACATCATCGCTCAACTGCGACGGGATCAAGTCGACGTAAACGCAAAATGCCTCCCCGAAGGGAGGCATTTCTATTGTGGAGACTAGGGGGGTCGAACCCCTGACCCCCTGCTTGCAAAGCAGGTGCTCTACCAACTGAGCTAAGTCCCCGGATGTTGAATCTGGGTGGTGCCTTTGTTACCTGGTTCAGAACCTTCTCTTGGTGAAGAAGCTTCCTGGTGGGCCTAGGAGGACTTGAACCTCCGACCTCTTCATTATCAGTGAAGCGCTCTAACCACCTGAGCTATAGGCCCGTAGAACCTTTATGACTTTACACGAAATTGGCGAACCTTGCAAAATCATTTCCAAAATAGATGAAGCCCCAGGCTCACACCCGGGGCTTCATCGAAATTCGCAAACAGCTAGTTATTGGTAAAGCCAACCGAGATTCCGCCGGTGATGCGACCGATTAGGTTGAAGATCAGGGCCGAAACGCCGGTTAGAGCGGTTCCGAGAACGATGTTGAAGAACGCAATTGTGGTTGCGAATGACAACACTCGGGCAAGGTTTAGCTCAGATGCAACGTTCACGCCGTCGCCTCCGCCGCCACCGATAACCGAGTTGACCAATTCGCTTAGGCTGCCGAACAGACCGGTTTGGCTGAGCACCAACCACAGCAGGCTAAAGCCCACGATGGTTGCAATGCCTAGTGCCAGAGTGATCAAGAAGCCAACGCGGGTGGCCGACCAAAAGTCGATCTGAACCAGCTTTAGTTTGACCTGCTTTGGTGCTGGGCCTGCCGCGCGAGCAGCTGCTCGCTGTGCTGCCTTGCCCGCTGCCTTAATGCGTTCCTTCATTATTCGGCTGCTCCTTCTTCGATTACCTCTGCTGCTAGGTTATCGCCATCGGCTGCTGCCTCATCATCTGATTCGCCGGCAATCTCGTTGGTCTCTAGGTTGCGCTCGGTGTTCTTGGCCAGGCCAAGAATTGTGTCATTCTCGTCGAAGCGAGCGAACACAACACCCATGGTGTCTCGACCCTTAGCCGGAACCTCGTTCACTGCCGAACGAACCACCTTGCCTGAGGCCAGAACTACAAGAACTTCGTCTTCTTCGGCAACAATGATTGCGCCAACTAGGTCGCCGCGCTTCTCTTCGAGCTTGGCCACCTTGATTCCCAGACCGCCGCGGTTCTGTGGGCGATACTGCGAAACCTCGGTGCGCTTGGCATAGCCACCTTCGGTCACCACGAACACGAATGCCTCATCGGCGTCGTTGATCACAGATGCCGACAGTAGTTCGTCGCCGGCTCTGAAGTTCATGCCGATGTTGCCCGAGGTGTCGCGGCCCATTGGGCGAAGGCTTTCGTCGCTAGCCGAGAATCTAATCGACATGCCCTTGTGCGAAACAAGCAGCAGGTCGTCTTCTTCAGATGCCAGCATTGCCGAAACCAGTTCGTCGTCTTCGCGCAGCTTGATGGCGATGATGCCACCGGTGCGAGCGGTGTCATAGGCATCGAGTGCGGTCTTCTTGACCAAGCCCTTGCGAGTTGCAAGCACGAGGTAAGGAGCAACGGCGTAGTCACGAAGGTCAAGGACCTGGGCGATCTGCTCGTCTGGCTGAAGCGCCAACAGGTTAGCTACGTGCTGACCCTTGGCGTCGCGACCGGCCTCTTGCACCTCGTAGGCCTTGGTGCGGTAAACGCGACCCTTGTTGGTGAAGAACAACAACCAGTGGTGGGTTGTAGTCACAAAGAAGTGCTCAACAACGTCATCGGCGCGAAGGTTTGCACCCTTTACTCCCTTGCCACCGCGGTGCTGCTGGCGGTAGTTGTCGCTCTTGGTGCGCTTGATGTAGCCACCGCGGGTTAGCGAAATGACCATCTCTTCTTCTGGAATCAAGTCTTCGACCGAAACGTCGCCATCGAAACCGGCGATGATGGTGCTTCGGCGGTCGTCGCCATGCTTGGCAACAACCTCGTCAAGCTCTTCGCTGATGATGGTGCGCTGGCGAACCGGGTCGGCGATGATTGCCTTGTAATCAACAATCTGGGCTTCTAGTTCGGCCGCTTCATCGATGATGCGCTGGCGCTCAAGAGCGGCGAGCTGGCGAAGCTGCATGTTCAAGATCGCGCGAGCCTGGAGGTCGTCGATGCTTAGTAGCTCCATCAGGCCTTCGCGGGCTGCATCGGCGTTGGCGCTCTTGCGAATCAAAGCGATTACGGCGTCGAGCGCGTCGAGAGCCTTGAGGTAACCACGCAAAATGTGGGCACGCTCTTCGGCCTTCTTTAGGCGGAACTGCGTGCGGCGAACAATAACCTCGACCTGGTGGGTGACCCAGTTGCTAATGAAGCCGTCGATTGGCAGGGTGCGAGGCACGCCGTCAACCAGGGCAAGCATGTTGGCGCTGAAGTTCTCTTGCAGCGGGGTCAGCTTGTAAAGGTTGTTTAGAACAACGCGAGCAACCGCATCCTTCTTTAGAACAACAACCAAGCGCTGGCCGGTGCGACCCGAGGTCTCATCACGGATGTCGGCAATGCCGGTTAGGCGACCCTCTTTTACGAGGCCGGCAATCTTTTCGGCAAGGTTGTCTGGGTTGACCTGATAAGGCAGTTCGGTAACCACCAAGCAGGTGCGACCCTGAAGTTCTTCGACGTTGACGATCGCACGCATGGTGATGGAACCACGACCGGTGCGATAGGCCTCTTCGATGCCCTTTCGGCCAAGAATGTGTGCGCCGGTTGGAAAGTCTGGGCCCTTGATGCGCTCAATGAGTGCCTCGACTAGTTCTTCTTGGGTTGCCTCTGGGTTCTTTAGATACCACTGGGCGCCGTCGGCAACTTCGCGAAGGTTGTGCGGTGGAATGTTGGTAGCCATACCAACCGCAATACCGATCGAGCCGTTGACCAAAAGGTTTGGAATGCGGCTAGGCAAAACGGTTGGCTCTTGGGTGCGGCCGTCGTAGTTGTCTTGGAAGTCGACGGTCTCTTCGTCGATGTCGCGAACCATCTCCATGGCAAGCGGGGCCATGCGGCACTCGGTGTAACGAGGAGCAGCGGCAGGGTCGTTACCCGGTGAACCAAAGTTTCCCTGGCCCGAAATTAGCGGGTAGCGAAGGTTCCAGTCTTGGGTCAAGCGAACCATGGTGTCGTAAATCGCGCTGTCACCGTGCGGGTGGTACTGACCCATCACGTCGCCGACTACGCGAGAACACTTTGAGAACTGCTTGTCTGGGCGGTAACCGCCGTCGAACATTGCATAGATAACGCGGCGGTGCACCGGCTTTAGGCCATCGCGAACGTCTGGAAGTGCGCGGCCAACGATAACGCTCATCGCGTAGTCAAGGTAGCTGCGCTGCATTTCGACCTGAAGGTCGACCTGCTCAACGTTGTCTCTTAGTGCTGGCACGTTTGTGGTTTCTTCAGCCATGATGTCTCTTCTCTAAATCTCTCTGTCGGCGGCCTAGATGTCTAGGAAGCGGACATCCTTTGCGTTCTGCTGAATGAATGTGCGGCGAGCATCCACGTCTTCACCCATGAGGGTTGAGAAGACTTCGTCGGCCAGAGCCGCATCTTCGAGGGTCACCTGAAGCAGAGTGCGCTGGTCTGGGTCCATGGTGGTGTCCCAAAGCTCGTCGTAGTCCATCTCGCCAAGACCCTTGTAGCGCTGGATCGAGTTTTCTTTAGGAATGCGCTTGCCGGCAGCTGCGCCATCGGCGAGAGCCTTGTCGCGCTCTGCATCTGAGTAGACATATTGGTGATCGGCGTTTGACCACTTGATCTTGAACAGCGGTGGCTGCGCTAGGTAAACATAGCCGTGCTCGATTAGTGGGCGCATGTAGCGGAACAACAGGGTCAGAATCAGAGTGCGAATGTGTAGACCATCAACATCGGCGTCGGCCATCAAAATGCACTTGTGATAGCGGGCCTTCGAAACATCGAACTCTTCACCGATGCCGGTGCCGAATGCGGTGATGATTGCCTGCACCTCGGCGTTGCCAAGAGCGCGGTCTAGACGAGCCTTTTCAACGTTCAGAACCTTTCCACGAAGCGGAAGGATCGCCTGGGTTTCTGGGTTGCGACCGCGAACGGCCGAACCACCCGCCGAGTCACCCTCAACTAGGTAGATTTCTGAAAGCTCTGGGTTGCGGCTTGAGCAGTCGCGAAGCTTGCCCGGCATGCCGCCCGACTCGAGCAGACCCTTGCGGCGAGTTGCCTCGCGAGCCTTGCGCGCAGCCTGGCGAGCGGTTGCTGCCTGAATTGCCTTGCGAATGATGTCTTTGGCAACGTTTGGGTTGCGGCCCAACCAGTCGCCGAATTCTTCGTTGACCACGCGCTGCACAAAAGCCTTGGCCTCGGTGTTGCCCAGTTTGGTCTTGGTCTGGCCTTCGAATTGTGGCTCGGCAAGCTTGACCGAGATCACACAGGTCAAGCCTTCGCGGCAGTCATCACCAGAAAGGTTTTCATCCTTCTCTTTTAGCAAACCCTTTTCGCGGGCGTACTTGTTGAGCAAGGTGGTTAGCGCGGCGCGGAAGCCCTCTTCGTGGGTTCCACCCTCGTGAGTGTTGATGGTGTTCGCGTAGGTGTGAACGCTTTCGTTGTAAGCGTTGGTCCACTGCATCGCGATTTCGACCGACATGTTCTTCTCTTTGGTCTCTGACTCAAAAGAGATGATCTCTTCGTTGACGATCTCAGACTTCTTTGAAACGTTGAGGTATTCAACGTAGTCGCGAAGACCGTTCTCATAGAAGTAGGTGTCTTGGCGCCCGTTGCGCTCATCGGCTAGCGAGATCTTTAGGCCCTTGTTCAAGAAGCACATCTGCTGAAAGCGCTGGCGCAGGGTTTCGTAGTCGTACTCGACGGTCTCGAAGATTTCTGGGCTGGCCAAGAACTCGATGGTGGTGCCTGTGTAATCGGCTGGCTCGCCCTTGGCTAGCGGTGCGTCTGGCACACCAATCTGATAGCTCTGGTTCCACAAGAAACCCTCGCGAGCAACCTGCACCTTTAGTCGGGTTGATAGAGCGTTAACTACCGATGCACCAACACCGTGCAGACCACCCGAAACCGCATAACCGCCTCCGCCGAACTTTCCGCCGGCGTGAAGAATGGTCAAAACAACCTGAACGGTTGAGATGCCCTCGGTTGGGTGAATAGAAACTGGAATGCCTCGACCGTTGTCTTTACAGCGAATCCAGCCCTCTTTGGTGATGGTGACTTCGATGGTGTCACAGTGGCCGGCAAGTGCCTCATCGACTGAGTTGTCGACGATTTCGTAAACGAGGTGGTGAAGACCGCGGGGGCCGGTTGAACCGATGTACATGCCGGGGCGTTTACGAACCGCCTCAAGACCTTCGAGAACCTGGATATTTCCGGCTTCGTATGATGTGTCTCCGCCGGTAGCGTTTTGAGATTCAGTCGACATATTCGGTTGTAACTCCTTCTAATTCCCCCTGGGGCAAAAGCCTCAAGTAATCGCCGTTAGGCCCTGTGAACAGCAGTGATCGCACTGACTTAAATTCGGGGTGGCTAACTACTCAAATTTTACCTCGAAAGGCAGACATTTATTGGGATTTAGCGGGTGTGCGTTGGGTTCAAAACGATAACGTTCTGGGTATCAAAATTGACACTTTTTTCACGAATAGCGGCCCAGGTAAAACTCGGGAAAATGTGTCAATTTTGCAACCTGGATTGAGTGTCCGAGACTACCTATCCGTAGGTGTCGCGCGGACCCCGACCGGGCACCGATCTTGGCCCCTTTTTCCAGCTTGGCGCATCTGGCCCAAGCATCTTCATCGACGTAATTTCAAGCCCCGGATAAAGTTCGTGAATCTTGGCCAAAATCTGAGTCTGCATCAGCCGCAACTGGGTCGCCCACGCGGTCGATTTACACCTAACCGTGAGAGTTCCATTGATCAACGCCTCTGGCTGTGAACTGGCCGCATTTGCCTCACCGACAACCTGCACCCACGAGTTGAACAGCTCCGCCTCGGCAAGGTGTGCATCCCAACGGAATGCACTCATTAAACCGTCGATACCATCGCCCGCTTTGATGGGGTCACGCCCCGATCCAAACGGTTGCGAGCTGGCTGCCTCGGCGGCTGCCTCTTTTTCAGCCATTCGCTTGGCATCGCGCGACAAACGCCCGGTTACTGCCTCGCGCATGCGCCAATAAAACTCTTGGGCGAAGTCTGGCTTCTTCTCGCTCATCGGGCAGCCTCAACCGTTCCAGCACTCACATTGAAAACCGTCGAAATCAACCTGGTGGGAATATCCTCAGCCACCGCCGCAGTAATCAAAACTTGCTCGTTTTCGAGCACCATTTCGGCCAGCCGCTCTCTACGCCCAGCATCTAATTCGGCAAACACATCGTCGAGAATCAAAACCGGGTCGCCAGAGCGGGTTTCTACCCTAAGCAAAGCAATCGACGCAAGCCTCAGTGCAAGCGCATAAGACCAACTCTCGCCGTGACTGGCATAGCCCTTTGCCGGCAAACTTCCAAGCATCAGCACTAAATCGTCGCGGTGCGGGCCAACCAAGGTTATTCCGCGTTCCATCTCTTTTGGCCGAACCGCAGCCAGTTTGGTTCGATACATCTCCTCGATCGCAGCACGATCGCCCGTTTCAATATATTCGAGACCATCATCCTCGTCTTCGGCATTAGAGCTCCACCCACTTGGCACCGCATCACCCATCAATGAGCTCTTAACCAGAATGCGCGGCTCGTTATTGGCAATCGCTATCGACTGGTAGGCGGCAAAAAGGTGCGGGCGCAGGCGATCAATCAAATCGACGCGGGCGGCGACAATTTCAGAACCATAAGAAACCAATGACTGATCCCACGCGTCAAGCGTGCTCAGTGCTGATCCTTTGGCGCCGGTTTGGCGAGCGGTTTTCAACAGAGTGTTGCGCTGCTTGAGCACTCGCTCGAAATCGGCATAAACCCCAGCAAACCTTGGCCAAACCTGCACCACCAGCTCATCAATAAAGGCTCTTCGGTTGCTTGGATCGCGCTTTACGATGTCGAGATCTTCGGGAGCAAAGGTAACCGAATTAACAAACCCGAGTATTTCTCGCACCTTTTGAGCTGGCGACTTATTGACCCTGGCCTTATTTGGGCTGTCGCGGTTTAGCTCTAGCTCAACCAAAACATCGCGCTCTTCATACGAAGCAAGGGCACGAACAATGGCTTGACCCTGATTTTGGCGAATCAGAGGTTGATAGCCTGCCACCCTGTGGCTAGAAAGCGTTGAAAGATAGCGAATTGCCTCAACCAGGTTGGTTTTACCCTGCCCATTCGGGCCAACCAACAGGTTCACCCCAGGTTTTAGCTCGATTTCGGCCGTTTCATAATTTCTGAAGTTGGCGAGCGACAGATGCTTTATAAACATCTGTTTTGCTTTAGCGAACTAGCAGGTTTGGCTGAAGTAGGTAGCGGTAGCTGTCTGACTCGGTCTTTTCTTTCGA
>JBEGKM010000042.1:0-7666 GCA_041184065.1 Actinomycetota bacterium | reverse complement strand
TGCCTGCCCGTCCATTTACGAACCACTCGGCATCGTCAACCTCGAGGCAATGGCCTGTGGCACACCAGTTGTGGCAACAGCAACCGGCGGTATTCCCGAGGTCGTGGCTGACGGCGAAACCGGTCTTCTGGTGCCGATTGAACAATTGCTGGATGGCAGCGGGAAACCCCTCGATGAGGCAAAGTTCGTAGCTGACTTTGCAGCAGCGCTAAACCGCATGCTGGAGCACCCGCAACTAGCGGAATTTGGTGCAGCGGGCCGCAAGCGAGTCGAGAATCTGTTCAGCTGGGACAGCATCGCGGAACAAACTATTCGTGTTTATCAAAAGGCAATCAACACAATCGCATAGGCTCGAATCATGTCCCGCGTTATTGATCTCAACAATGTCACTGTCGTTCGCGACCAGCGACCCATCCTGAACAACATTGACTGGCAGGTCGAAGACGACCAGCGCTGGGTTATTGTTGGCCCAAATGGAGCCGGCAAGACCACTTTGCTGCGGGTTGCAGCCGCTCAAATTCACCCATCGCATGGTCAGGCCACCATTTTGGGCGAGCGCCTTGGCGAAATCAACGTCTTTGAACTTCGCACTCGAATTGGATTTGCATCGAGCGCACAGGCCGCTCACATTCCAAACTCTGAGACCGTGCTCAACTCTGTAATGACGGCCAGCTATGCCGTGACCGGCCGTTGGAACGAGTCATACGACGACATAGATGAGCGCAGGGCTCGTCGTGTTTTGAATGAGTGGCACCTCGAAAACTTTGCTGACCGAGCATTTGGCACACTCAGCGACGGTGAGCGCAAGCGCACCCAAATCGCTCGCGCGGTAATGCCAGACCCAGAATTGCTGCTACTAGATGAGCCGGTCGCCAGTCTCGACTTGGCAGCTCGAGAACAAACCATCAACATCATCGGCCAGTATGCCTCGGCACCTATGGCGCCGGCCATGGTGATGGTAACCCATCACCTAGAAGAAATTCCGGCTGGCTTCACTCACGCGTTGCTGATTCAAGGTGGAGAAATATTCGCTGCCGGCGAGATTCACAGCACTCTGACCTCAGACAAGATCAGCGAGGCATTTGGCTTCGGATTGCACGTTGAACACGTCGACGGCAGATTCCGAGCTCGAGCCAAATAACTCTTAAAAGCGCTGGCGAGGGTAAAACCAATCTGGTATGCTTTTCCCTTAGTGCCTAACGCACTCAACCCCTAAGTTTTCAATCTACAAACGGAGTTTTCCTATGAAGGCAGACATTCACCCAAAGTACGAGCCAGTTGTATTTCGCGACTTGGCCTCGGGTGTAGCGTTCCTTACTCGCTCGACCGCGACCTCAAACAAGACCATTGAGTGGGAAGACGGCAACAGCTACCCAGTCTTCGACGTTGAAATCTCGTCAGAGTCACACCCGTTCTACACCGGCAAGCAGCGCATCATGGACACCGCTGGTCGTGTTGAGCGCTTCAACGCTCGTTACAAGAACTTCGGCGCCTAAGTCGCAGAGAATTCAAAAAAGCCCCGCTTCGGCGGGGCTTTTTTTATTGACGGCTTAGCTTTAGAGCTTTACAGGCCAACCGCGGGTAATCGAGAAGTCGGGGTTTTGCCTGCGCATGAAATCTTCGAAGCTGGCGTCATTAGCATCGCTCCACTTGATTTGAAGTTCGTGCAGTTCAGCCGCCGTTGCCGGAAGCTCGTCGGCCCAGCGTTTGGCTATAGCCTGGGCAACTCGGCCGGCAGCTATCGCATCGGCGGTTGCGTTGTGGGCATCGTCGAGGCGAACCTGGTAGAACTCGGCAGCATTCTCGAGTCGACGCTTGCCCTTGCGATAGCGGTCTTTGAATTTGTCGATTACCAGGGGGTCAATAATCGGACCAGGATCGCTCAAGGGCTGGAGCCCGTGACGAAGCGCTTCGAAATGGAGAATGGTGAAGTCATAGGGAGCGTTGTAGGCAACGACGGGCAGACCGCGATCAAAGAAACCTCTGAGGGTTACCAGCAACTCTTCGACAACCTCGGCGGCAGGCCTGCCGTCACGACGGGCTATTTCGGTTGTCACGCCGTGAACATCGCTTGCCTGGGTTGGAATTTCGATGACTGGGTCGGCTAGCCACTCAACGTTGCTGCCAACTACCTCGCCTGATTCGTCGAGCTCAACTGCGCAGGCAGTAACAATTCGAGCATCGGTTAGATCAAGGCCAGTGGTTTCAAGATCGAAAACGCCAATGCTCTTTGCCCAATCCGGCAAAGCTGGCGAAAAGTCGAAAGCTAGTTGATCGTCATTCACGGGTTCAGACTAATGCCGACTAGCGACAAAGCCCCGCACCACGGGCCACTTCAAGCGCAGCCTTGGCCAAGTTCAACGAGAAAATATGCAAACCGGGGGCACCCGCGGCAACCAGATCGGCTGCCAATTTAATCGAATAATCCATGCCTATGATTCGCGCCTGGGCCTCATCTGCGGTTTCAAACTTTTTTAGAAGATCGAGCGGCAGTTTCGCGCCACTCATCTGTGCCATGCGAACAATGCGGTCTGCGTTCGAAATCGGCATCAAACCCGGGATGATTGGCATGGTTGCACCTGCCCGCTTCGAAGATTCAACCAACTCGGTGTAGGCCTCAACGCTAAAGAACAGCTGCGTCATTGCGTAGCTTGCCCCGGCAGCTTGCTTGAGGCTCAACAACTTTGCGTCGTGTGCCAAGTCGGGTGACTCTGGGTGTTTCTCTGGAAATGCCGCGACTCCCACTTCGAGATTGGTGTCGCGAGCTGCAAGCTCAACCAACTCAAGCGCCGTTTTCAACTCACCTTCGGCGAGCGCATTTGGGTTATCACGTGGTGAGTCACCGCGCAGAGCGAGAATTGAACTCACGCCAGCCGCTTCAAAACGGTCGATTACCTCGCGCGTGGAAGCGCGGGTAGCACCAACGCAGGTCAAATGACCGATGGTGAGCACTTGCTTAGCCATGCGGTCAACCACAGCGAGCGAGGTTTCGCGGTTCGAACCGCCTGCACCATAGGTAACCGAAACGAAATCTGGGTTTACCTCGAGAAGCTTGTCGAATGAACGCCAAAGTGTTGCGGCACCGTCTTCATCCTTAGGAGGAAAGAATTCAAACGAAAGAGTTGGCTCTGAGTTTGCGGCCCTTGCGGCCAAAACGTCGGTGACCCGCTTTGCGTCAACCGAAGGGCGCAGTTCATCGCGTAGCAATGGGAAATCAGGCATCCCATAAGTATATTCGGCAAACCGCTCTGGTTTAGACTTGGAACGTATGTTTACCCCTAAATCTCAAGCCCTCATCGAGGCCGTTCGTTCGCGTGTAGTTGTTGCCGATGGCGCGATGGGCACGATGATTCAGGAAGCCAATCCGACTCTCGAAGAGTTCGAAGGCTACGAAGGCTGTAACGAGATTCTGAACGTTACCCGGCCAGATATCATTGCGGGCATTCACGCGCAGTATCTCAAGGCCGGCGCAGAAGCAATTGAGACCAACACCTTTGGCGCAAACTTCGCCAACCTTGCCGAGTACGGCATCGAGAGCCGAATCGAAGAGCTGGCTTATGCTGGCGCAAAATTGGCACGAGAGATAGCTGACGACTTCAGCACCGACGAAAAACCACGATGGGTTTTGGGCTCGGTTGGCCCAGGCACCAAGCTACCTAGCCTTGGTCACGAAAAATTCTCTGTGCTACGCGATGCCTACCAGCTTGAGGCGCTCGGTCTAATTCGCGGTGGCGTCGATGCCATCCTGATCGAAACCGCCCAAGACCTGCTGCAGGCCAAGAGTGCGGTTATTGGTTCAAAGCGAGCCATGAGGGCTCTAGACACATACGTGCCGATTTTGGTTTCGGTAACCGTTGAGACCACCGGCACCATGTTGCTCGGTTCTGAAATCGGTGCAGCCCTAACCGCACTCAGCGCTTTGGGTATCGATGCAATCGGTATGAACTGTGCCACCGGCCCCACCGAGATGAGCGAGCACCTTCGTTATCTTTCTAAGTTCTCTGAGTTACCGCTGGTAGTCATGCCCAACGCGGGCCTGCCGATTTTGGGCCCTCATGGCGCTCACTACCCTCTAACCGGCAGCGAGTTGGCAACAGCTCAACTTCAGTTCGTCAAAGAATATGGCGCAGGTCTAGTCGGCGGTTGCTGCGGCACGACCCCGGCTCACATCGCAGAGATTGCCAAGGCGGTTGCTAGCCAAACTCCAGCGCGCCCGGCATTCATCGACGAGCCTGGTCTAGCTAGCCTCTACCAGCACCAGCCGTTCGACCAGACCATGACCTATCTGTCAATTGGTGAGCGCACCAACGCCAACGGTTCAAAAGCCTTCCGCGATGCCATGCTTGCCGAAAACTGGGAAGAATGCATCGAGATTGCCAGGTCACAAACCCGTGAGGGAGCCCACCTTCTGGATGTTTGCGTCGACTATGTTGGCCGCAACGGCGTAAACGACGCGCGTGAGCTAGTCAGTCGTCTAGCGACAGCAACAACGCTTCCTTTGGTCTTGGACTCAACCGAACCAGCCGTGCTCGAGGCAGGTCTCGAGTGCATGGGCGGTCGCGCCATGATCAACTCGGTGAACTACGAGGATGGCGACGGCCCGACCTCGAGATTTGCCAGAATCATGCCGCTGGTTGTCGAACACGGGGCCGCTGTCGTTGCCCTGACTATCGACGAAGAGGGTCAGGCTAGAACTGCAGATACAAAATTTGCGATCGCAAAGCGTTTGATTGAAGACCTCACCGCGAATTGGGGGATGCGTCTGGTTGACATTACTGTCGACACTCTGACCTTTCCGATCGCCACCGGTCAAGATGAAACCCGCCGCGATGGAATCGAAACCATCGAAGCGATTCGCCGACTAAATGAGGCTTTCCCCGGGGTTCAAACAACCCTGGGAATCTCGAACATTTCGTTTGGTCTGAGCCCGGCCGCTCGACATGTCTTGAACTCGGTTTTCTTGCACGAATGCGTGCAGGCCGGCTTGACCAGCGCAATCGTGCACGCCGCCCGAATCATGCCGCTTAACCAGATTCCTGCCGAGCAGCTCGATGCTGCCATGGGTTTGATTTACGACAAGCGCGAATACGATGCCGACGGGAACGTTAGCTATGACCCGCTTACTCACTTCTTGGATGTCTTTAGCGGAGTTGACTCTAAGGCTGCGCGCCAGTCACGCGCCGACGAGCTGGCAGCCATGCCACTCCAGGAGCGCCTCGAACGCCGCATCATCGATGGCGAGAAGAAGGGCCTCGAGCCTGACCTTGATGAGGCCTTGGCCAGCGGCATGACCGCGCTAGGCATTATCAATGACCACCTTCTTGCAGGCATGCAGGTTGTTGGCGAACTGTTTGGCAAGGGCGAAATGCAGTTGCCGTTCGTGCTTCAGTCGGCTGAGGTCATGAAGACCGCTGTAGCTCACCTTGAGCCATTCATAGAAAAGACCGACGACGCCGGCAAGGGTCGCATTTTGCTGGCCACCGTGCGCGGCGATGTGCATGACATCGGCAAGAATCTGGTTGACATCATTCTCAGCAACAACGGTTTCGAAACCATCAACATCGGCATCAAGCAGCCGATCAACGAGATTTTGAACGCCGCCGAAGAGCACGATGTTGATGTGATTGGCCTCAGCGGCCTGTTGGTCAAGTCAACCCAGATCATGCGCGAAAACCTTGAAGAGATGAACCAACGTGGCTTGGCGGCGCGCTGGCCAGTGATTCTTGGTGGCGCGGCACTAACCAGAAGCTTTGTCGAGCAAGACCTTGCCGAAATTTACGAGGGAGAGGTTCGCTACGCCCGCGACGCTTTCGAAGGTTTGCGCCTAATGGACGCACTGGTCAAAATCAAACGCGGCGACACCTCGGTCGAGCTACCAGCGCTAAAGAAGCGCGTCGTGAAGCCAGTTAGCAAATTGGTGCACACTGTTCCCGACATGATGCCGGATCGCTCCGATGTCGCCAGCGACAACGAGATTCCGACTCCACCTTTCTGGGGCACCCGCATCATCAAGGGCATACCACTTCGCGATTATTCAACCTTCTTAGATGAACGAGCTACGTTCATGGGCCAATGGGGCCTTAAGCCTTCTCGAGCAGACGACGGGGCGAGCTATGAAGAACTCGTTGAAACCGAAGGACGCCCAAGGTTGCGTGCCTGGCTCGAACGCATTCAGACCGACAGCCTTCTAGAGGCCGCGGTTGTATACGGTTATTTCCCGGCTGTTTCTGACGGTGACGACCTTGTGATCTTGCACCACGGACCAGAGGGCGCAACCGATGGCGGCTCTGGGGGAGTACCCGGCACCGAACGCATGCGATTTACCTTCCCGCGTCAAGCACGTGATCGACACCTTTGCCTCAGCGACTTCGTTGCATCCAAGGAAAGCGGCAAGATCGACGTGGTCCCATTCCAATTGGTAACAATGGGAAATCGCGTTTCAGAGGCGGCCAACGAACTTTACGCGGCAAACGATTACCGCAACTACCTCGAACTGCACGGTCTGTCAGTTCAACTCACCGAGGCGCTGGCCGAGTTCTGGCACGCACGAGTTCGAGAGGAACTAGGTTTCGCTGGGCAAGACCCGAAAGAAATAGAAGGCATGTTCAAGCTCGACTACCGCGGAGCTCGATACTCGTTTGGCTACCCGGCTTGCCCAGAACTCGAGGATCGAATCAAGCTAGTTGAGCTCTTGAAGCCGGAGGCCATCGGTGTGACCCTGTCAGAGGAGTTGCAGTTGCACCCGGAGCAATCCACCGATGCAATGGTCTTGCACCACCCAGAAGCCAAGTACTTCTCGGTCTAGTCACCGACAAAGTTAGACTCAAGCCATGTCACAGTCGCCGATCGACCTTATGAGGGTGGGTCGAGAGCGCTCCATTGCTGGAGAGGTTCAAACGGGCGACACGGTGACGCGTTTCTGGAGGTATCCCGCCAATCAGAGCGGCGCAAAAGTTTTGGTTTTTATTCACGGTTATCGAGGAAACCACCATGGCCTCGAGGCAATCGCCGGCGCGCTGCCGGAGTTCGAAATTTACGTTCCCGACCTTCCCGGTTTTGGCAAAAGCACTCCATTCGCGGGGCAACACTCGGTAGATGAGTATCAAGCCTGGGTGGGCAAATTTATTGCTGCATTGAAACTAGAAAAAAAGCCAACGCTTCTTGGTCATAGTTTTGGCACGATAGTTTGCGCAGCTCACGCGGCTTTGACGGATGATTTCAGCGAGCTGGTACTGGTAAACCCGGTTTCAGCACCGGCACTAAGTGGCCCGAAAGCGGCGTTGACCCGACTGGCCAAAGGCTTTTTTAACGTTGCAGCAGCTCTGCCGGCCAAAGCTGGAGAGTCAATTCTTAAAAGTTGGCCGATGGTGAGAGGCATGAGCATTGTGATGACTAAGTCTCGCGATCGCGAACTGCGATCGTGGGTGCATGCGCAGCATGACGAAAACTTTAACGACTTCGCAAGCCGAAAGGTGGCTATCGAGGGCTACCTCGCATCGATTTCTAACAACGTTGGCGATTATGCTCGTGACTTTAAAAAACCGACCCTGCTGATAGCCGGCGAACTCGACGACATCACCTCACCCGAGCAACAACGAGCCGTAATGCAGGCGATACCCGTCGAGGCCCAGCTAAAAATGCACGGTGGTGTTGGCCACCTGACCCA
>JBEGKM010000041.1:0-7710 GCA_041184065.1 Actinomycetota bacterium | reverse complement strand
GTGATGATCGACGGACGCCCGGTGTAGGTTCGGTGAAGTTCGGCCAACTCAGCCTGAAAAGTTGGGTCGGCTTTGGCGGTCTGGTAGGTCGCCTCTAGCTGGTCGAGCGCCGCAATAAGCGACTCAGGAACAAAACGGCCCCCAAACTCGCCAAAGTAGGGTCCTGTTTGTTCTCTGAGATTAGACATGGGTTAAATCCTAAGACTGGCCGGCTTGAAGAAATGACTGCAACATCGCTGCGGGATCGTTTGTGACTAAGGCCTCGCCTACTAACGCTACATCGGCGCCGGCGGCGCGGTAGTGGGCAACGTCTGATGCGGTGCGCACCGCTGACTCGGCAACCTTGATTACACCGCCAGGAATAAGGTGCACCAGTTTGGCGAATAGGTCACGGTCGGTCTCGAAGGTCGAGAGATCTCGAGCGTTCACGCCCACCATTTTGGTGTCAATGTCAACTGCTCGCTTGAGTTCGTCTTCACTGTGTGTTTCAACGAATGCGGTCATGCCAAGCTCTTCGGTGAAATGTTTCAAGCGAATTATGGTCTTTTGGTCGAGTCCAGCAACAATCAACAGGATGATGTCTGCGCCCGCTGCTCGCGCCTCAAGGATTTGGTATTCATTCGCGATGAAGTCTTTGCGAAGAAGCGGCAACTGCACCTTTGCTCGAACTTCAAGCAAGTCATCGAGTGAACCTTTGAATTTGCGCTCCTCGGTAAGCACGCTGATGGCGCTCGCCCCGTTGGTCGCGTAGATACTGGCAAGCAGTGCCGGATCAGGAATTTCGGCCATCTGCCCTCGTGAAGGGCTGGCCCGCTTTACCTCGGCAAGAATTTTGATCTGGCTCGAGGGAGCTAGAAACTCTAATGCGTTTAGCGGCGGAACATTGCTTAGGGCTTTTGATTCAACGCTTTGAAGAGGTGCGCCCTCGCGACGCCTTTCGGCATCGGCAATAGAACCCGCGTAGAGTTCTTCGAGCACTAGTGCGAGCTCTTGGACTTTGCGCCGCCGACACCGTAGCCAGCGCGCTTGAGAACGAATCCAAGACCTAGTCCGGCTACAGCAAGAATTGCCGAGGCCCAGACGATTGCAGGCTGGTCAAACCAAAATGCGAAGGTTCCAATTACGAATGCAACCATGATGGTGCTGACAGTTGCCCATGAAGCGACTGAGTCGCCGTGACCTGGGTCGCCTACCGGAAGGTTTTCGTTCTTCGACATGATTGCCTTTCTTGAAATCTAGATAAATCTTATCAAGCCACGCGACTCTACTTGCGCTGCGCGTCCCAGATGCCGATTGAGTCTTGTTCATCTTCTGGGCGAATATTGGCTGCAGACCTTTCAATTTTTTGTGCCCGCTGCGGCCAATTTGACTCAGCCACCAAGAAAATTGCGATTACGCCAAGGTGGAGCGAAATGGTGGTCACGGTGACCCATGGCCAAGCGCTAGCAAGCACCTTGTAATCGCCTGCCCCATGGTTTGCTGCTATGCCGGTGAGCGTTTCAAGTTGTTTGCTGATTCCGCTCAGATCTTGATTGGCAACCTTGGTGGCGATGAGCCAAATCGCTCCGGCTGCAATCAGTGCAGAGAGACCGCCCACAATTTTGCGAGCAATGCTTTGCACGAACAACGCGGCCAACAGACCGGCCGCGCTTGAAATGAAGATCGCCGTTACGAACGGGTATGTGGTTACCCCATCGAATTGCTGTAGCTCAACAGTTTTTCCATCCGGAAACATTTCGACCGTGAACCAGGTCTGACTTGCGGCGATCCAGGCAAAGCCAAGCGTGGCAAGCCAAAGGGTCAAAACCGTCTTTCTTGAAAAAACCTTGCTCGGGTTCAACTCGTGCGCCTGATCATTGCATTGGCGGCGACTACGGCTCTCAACGGTGCGCCAGCCTTGGTAATGGTCTCTTGGTACTCGCTCTCAGCTACAGAATCTAAAACGATTCCTGCGCCAGCCTGAAGGTGGGCTACGTTGTCGCGGATAAAGGCTGTTCGAATGGCGATCGCTAGGTCGGCATTGCCAGCGAAATCAAAATAGCCAACGACACCACCAAAGATGCCACGGTTGGCCTCTTCGAGCTCATCGATGATTTCGAGAGCACGTGGTTTAGGCGCGCCCGAAAGGGTTCCAGCAGGAAAAGTTGCTCTAAACACGTCAATCGGGGTCATGCCATCTATCAATTCACCCTCAACGGTTGAAACCAGGTGCATGATGTGACTAAAGCGGTGAACCTGCATGAATTCGGTAACCGCGACACTGGCTGGTTGGCAAACCTTTAGCAAGTCGTTTCTAGCCAAGTCGACCAACATCAGGTGTTCGGCCTTTTCTTTGTTGTCGGCAAGCAAACTATCGGCATTGGCAAGGTCGACATCGGTGTTCACGCCTCGAGGGCGTGAACCGGCGATTGGATGCGTGATCACGTGTCGTTCATTGACTTTGACTAGAGCCTCGGGTGATGAGCCGACAACCGCGTAAGGGCCGTCTTCGTCTGCGAAATTCAGCAGGTACATGTAAGGGCTTGGGTTGAGTGCTCGAAGAACTCTGTAGACGTCAAGCGGCGAGGCCTGGCAGGCAATGTCAAATCTCTGCGAGATTACGACCTGAAACACATCACCGATGCGAACGAAATGCTTCGACCGCTCGACCGCATCCAAATATGCCTCGTGGCTAACTCGGTGCGTCGGTGTGGCAGCGGTGTTTAGATCAAGATCGGCAAGCAGCGTCGGTGTGCTCTTGAACAAGTCGCCACGCATGTTGTCAATACGCACGAGGGCCTCTTGGTATGCCTTTTCAAGCGAAACACCATCGGCTACGAAAACATTGGAAACCAGCATGAGGCTGCTGGTTTGGTGATCGAGAATCACAAGATCCTGGAACATAGCGAACGCCATGACCGGCGCGGGAAAGTCTTTTGGTAAAGCTGGCGGCAGGTTCTCAATTTCACGAATTAGATCCCAGCCCATGACCCCAACGAGGCCCGAGGTAAGCGGCGGAAGTCCTGCCGGTACCGCCGACGCCCAGGCGGCCTGGACCTGTTCTAGTGCTCCTAGCGCTGTTGAATCTAGTTCATCTGTTGGATTGGGAAGCGGTGTGGCACCCGAGTTCGAAATCCACGAAACTTGCCCATCATTGCTCTGCACCAAAGTGCCTCGGTTGTTTACTCCGACGAAACTGTAGCGAGCCCAAACACCCTGCTCGGCTGACTCGAGAAGAAAGCTACCCTCTTTGTCGGCTGCAAGCTTTTCGAAAATAGACAGTGGGGTCTCGCTGCCCGAGAAGAGCGTTTCTATGACGGGAATGACACGGTGATCCTGCGCTAAAGCCGCAAGCTCTCGAAGTGAAATTTGAACTTTAGGCATCTTCGGCTGGCTCCTGTGCAATGAAAAGCGTCGCGACATCGAAGCAAGACTCGGCATCTGTGTGACAAGCCGGACCGTTCTCATCAACCCTGATTAGAAGGGTGTCTGCATCGCAATCTGCCTCGATGCTCCGAACTCGCTGGGTGTTTCCTGAAGTTGCCCCTTTGTGCCAAAGCTCTTGGCGCGATCGGGAGAAAAAGACGGTCTCGCCGAGCTTTAGGGTCTGCTCGAGGGACTCGGCGTTCATCCAAGCCATCATCAAAACGCGGCCGGTTGAATAACTTTGAACGATGGCCGGAATCAAACCCGCCTCGTTGTATTGCAGTCCCTGAACTACATCTCTATCAAACGGCATTGCTACCTCGCCTCATAACCAGCGTTTTTCAACGCCGCTTTAGCCTGAGAAATTGTTACCGAACCCTCGTGGAAAATCGATGCTGCCAAGATCGCGTCGGCACCGGCCGCCGCGGCAATTGGAAAGTCCTCCGCCTTGCCTGCTCCCCCGGATGCGATCACCGGAACCGAGGAAATCGCTCGGACGTCGCGCAACATTGCTTCGTCGAAGCCGGCTCGTGTACCGTCGGCATCGATGCTGTTGACCAGTAATTCGCCGGCACCGAGCTCGATAGTTTTGGCAACCCACTCGAGGGCATCAAGTTCGGTTTCATTGCGACCGCCGTGAGTCGTCACCACATAGCCCGAATTGGTCTTCGGAGATCGTTTGAGATCCAGAGAAATCACCAATACCTGATTACCGAATCTTGCCGAAATGTCTGAGAGCAGCTGAGGATTGGTGATGCCGGCCGAGCCAACGCTAATTTTGTCCGCGCCGGCCGCTAGCAATCGGGCAACATCTTCCACTTCGCGAATTCCTCCACCCACGGTAAGTGGAATGAAAACCTGCTCTGCGCACTTTGTCACCAAGTCATACATGGTTGATCGATTGTCCACGGTCGCGTGCACGTCGAGGAAAGTCAGTTCGTCGGCCCCGTCGGCGTAATAACGCGCGGCCAACTCAATTGGGTCACCGGCATCGCGCAGGTTCAAGAAATTTACGCCCTTTACCACGCGACCATCGGCTACATCCAAGCAAGGGATAACGCGAACCGAGAGCGACATTAGATTCTCGCGGCGTGAATTGCACTTACCAAAATGGCTCGAGCACCCAAGGCATAGAGTTCGTCCATCTTTGAGTTGATCTCACCGGTCTTGACCAGGGCACGAACGGCTACCCAGTCGCTGTCGCGCAACGGTGAAATGGTTGGTGATTCGATGCCTGGCGTGAGGGCCGATGCCTCCTCAACCAATTCGGTCGGACAGTCGTAATCGAAAATTACGTATTCACGAGCAACCAGAACACCCTGCATGCGACGAAGAAGTTGGGCATGCTCGGTTTCGCGACCGGGCGCCACGATGAGGTGTGCCGAACTCTCTAGGATTATCGGCCCGAAAATCTCGAGCCCCGCCTGTCGAAGCGTGTTTCCGGTAGAAACAACATCCGCTACCGCGTCAGCTACTCCGAGTCGAACGGCTACTTCAACTGCGCCGTCGAGCTGAACCAGTTCAACCGAAACGCCTTCGCGCTTCAAGAAGTCCTCGACCAAGTGAGGGTAAGCCGTGGCAACGCGTTTGCCTTCAAGATCGCCGAGGTTCTTGAAAACACCAACCGGGCCCGCAAATCTAAATGTTGAGCCGCCAAAGCCAAGGTCGGCAACACTGACTGCCTTCGAGCGACTATCCAATAGCAGGTCTAGACCGGTAAAGCCAACATCGAGCGAACCCGAGCCAACATAGGTGGCGATGTCTCGTGGTCGTAGGTAAAAGAATTCAATGCCGTGGGTCTGGTCCACCACGTGCAGGTCCTTAGGATCGCGTCTAACAGTATAACCAGCCTCCTTCAACATGAGGATGGCGGACTCGGACAGAATGCCCTTGTTTGGGACGGCAACTCTTAACAATGTCGTCTCTTTCGTTTCGTAAAAAATTAGAAGTAGCGGTTTAGGTCATCTAGGCTGATGCCCTTGGCGGTCATCAAAACTTGAAGATGATAAATCAGTTGTGAGATCTCTTCGGCGGTTCGCTCGTTGGTCTCATGTTCGGCAGCCATCCATACTTCGGCGGCTTCTTCGACAACCTTTTTTCCGATCGTATGTACGCCAGCCTCGAGCCACTTAACGGTTTCAGAACCGGCTGGGCGGGTGGTTGCCTTTTCGCTAATCTCGGCGAAAAGTTGATCGAACGACTTCATGCAATCAAGATTACCGCTAGAAACCCTTGATTTATCGGGTTTAGCCTCTAATGGCGATGAGAGATGCCGGATTCAGCCAAGTCGCGCAGGTGTCTAATTTGAGCATCTCGGTCATGCGCTCGGAAGACTGCGCTGCCAGCTACGAATGTATCGGCACCTAGTTCGGCAACTCGTTCGATATTCGTCTCGTCTATTCCGCCGTCGACCTGCAGCCAAACATCTAAGCGTTCTTGATCAATTTTGCGACGCGCCTTGGTTACCTTAGCGAGGGTTGACTCAATTAATGATTGACCTCCAAAGCCAGGTTCAACTGTCATCACGAGCAGCTGATCAAACTCGTGCAGAATCTCCAGAAATGGCTCCACGTCGGTTCCAGGCTTAATTGCAACGCCCGCGCGGGCACCCATCGCACGCAACTCTCGAGCGACTTTAACCGGATTCTCGGCCGCTTCTGCGTGAAAAGTGACCGAATAGGCACCAATCTCGGCGTAGCTCATTGCCCATCGGTCGACGTTGGCTATCATCAGGTGAACGTCGAGCGGTTTTGGCGTTATTTGCTGCATACGCGTAACCATCGGCAGGCCGAAGGTCAGATTAGGAACAAAGTTGTTATCCATCACATCGATGTGAATCAAGTCGGCGCTAGAAATTGAACCAAAGTCGCGCTCAAAGTTCACGAAATCGGCTGAGAGGATGCTCGGATTGATTCTCGCTGGCATGGGATTAGCCTATTTGCTTGCGCAGCAGGGCAATAAACATTGCGTCGGTGTGGTGAATGTGTGGCCAAAGTTGCGCAGTTTTTCGATTTGCATTTAGAGGCAGGTTCGGGTTTATTTCGTGAAGCACGCGGTTAGCGTCAATTAGCTCAAGTTCGCTGCCAAATTTCTTCTCGGCCCAGGCAACAATCGTGTTGGTTTCGGCCTGGTGAGGCGAACACGTTACATAAGCCAGAGTTCCGCCAGTCTTTAGGGCCGCCCAGGCGCTTTCTAGTAACTGCTCTTGAAGTTTGCTGAGTTCGGCAACGTCACTCTGTTTCTTGCGCCAGCGCGCCTCGGGCCTGCGTCTAAGAGCGCCTAAGCCGGTGCACGGCGCATCAAGCAGGATTCGATCGAACTTCTTCGGTGACGTGTTACCAATCTCGCGGCCATCTTCAACGGTCACGGCAACTTTTGCGTCGATCGGTTCGAGTGCCTGCTGAACCAGTTTGGCTCGATGGGGTGAAATCTCATTGCACGTTAGCCTCGCTTTAGCCAACCTTGCTTCGGCCGCCAGCAGCGCGGCTTTTCCTCCTGGCCCCGCGCACATGTCTAACCACTGCTCGCCCGGGCTAATTTCATTTGCAACCACTAGTGCAAGCGCGGCCAACTGGGATCCCTGGTCTTGCACTCTAACTCGACCCTCGCGCACGGCTCGAAGCTGGTTTGGATCGCCACCATCGAGCTGGGTTCCAATTGGGCTAGCCGGCCCAATCTCAAGGTCTTCGAAGTCGCGCTCATCGGCAAAGCCGGGAAGGGCAACAAGGTTTACTAGAGGTGCGATGTTATCAGCCCACAAAAGGTCTTTCAATTCGCTTTCTCGTCCGTCAATCTTCAGAGATTGCTCTAGGGCTCTTACTACCCAAATTGGATGTGAGAATTCAACGGCGAGACGCTCGTGCGGATTTTCTAGACCGTCAAGAACTATTCCAAGCCATTCCTCTCTGCTGCGTTCAGAGACTCGGCGCAGAACTCCATTTATGAAGCCAATTGCTCCTCGGCTGAGTCGACGCTTGGCAAGATCGACTGTCTCGCTAAGGGCCGCGTGAGCTGGCACTCGCATGCCCAAAAGCTGGTGAGCTCCAAGTCGCAAAATGATGAGTGCTCCAAGATCAATCTCATCGCTGTAGCGTCCAGCGCACTCCTCGATCACTCGGTCATAAAAAAGCTGCCAGCGTAGTGTTCCAAAGGCCAATTCTTGGCAGAATCCCGTATCGCGAGAATCAAGGCTCGAGGCAGAGAGAAGTTTCGGCAGCAAAAGATTCGCGTAGGCGTCATCGAACTCGACTGCCATCAGAAGCTCGAGGGCAACGGCACGAGCGTTGGTGTTATTTACTGCCATCG
>JBEGKM010000040.1:0-7711 GCA_041184065.1 Actinomycetota bacterium | reverse complement strand
GCCGCCTTGACCTTTGCCTGTCCGGCAAAAGTCACTGGAACCTCGTAACGAGCGATCCATTCCTGTTCGAGAGTCGAGATGCCCGACTCACCGGCGAGCAGTGCACGCCAGGTCGATTGCGCGTCGCCGCCGAGTGGCGTTGTTGCGCCGATTCCGGTTACGACGATCTTTTGAGTCAATTTTTTGCCTTAGCTTTTATTACTGCGCGTTGGTGATGAACGACACAGCGTCATCTACGGTGATGAGGTTCTTGACTTCCTCATCAGGAATCTTTACGCCGAACTTGTCCTCTGCGTTTACAACGATGGTCATCATTGAGATTGAGTCGATGTCTAGGTCGTCGGTGAATGACTTGTCTAGCTGTACAGCTTCGGTTGCAATGCCAGTCTCGTCGTTAACGATCTCTGCAAGACCTGCAAGTACTTCAGTCTTCGAAAGTGCCATTTTTATCTCCTTTTGTGGGTATTTGACCGAGGTTAAGTTTAGGGGAGGACTACTACTTGAGCGCCGAAGGCAAGCCCTGCGCCGAAACCAATTTCTAACGCAAGTCCTCCGGATTTGACCTCGCCGGATTTGAGAAGCGCATGCATGGCAAGCGGAACTGAGGCAGCTGAGGTGTTGCCGGTGTAAATGATGTCGCGAGCGATTACAACATGATCTGGTACGGCGAGTTGCTTTGCCAGCTCGTCGATGATTCGAATGTTCGCCTGGTGAGTAACCAGAGCAGAAAGGTCATCCGCGGTAATGCCGGCTACCTCTAGGGCCTTTTTAGCGACTTTGACCATTTCCCAAACCGCCCATTTGAAGACCGTTAGGCCCTCCTGGCGCAGGGTCGGCCAAGCTGCCGTGCCGTCACGAAGCTCGAGTAGCGAAGCGGTCATTCCGACTGCATCCCAGTGAGAGCCATCCGAACCCCAAACGGTAGGACTGATTCCCGGAGTTTCTGATGGTCCAACAATTGCTGCACCGGCGCCATCACCAAGCAAGAAGCTTATGGTTCTGTCGGTTGGATCGATGAAGTCGCTTAGCTTTTCGCCACCAACTACCAGCACGTACTGGGCCATTCCAGAACGCACAAGAGCGTCGGCTTGTGCGATTCCGTAGCAGTAGCCGGCGCAGGCCGCCGAAATATCAAATGCTGGAGCTGGATTCGCACCAATCTTGTCGGCCAATAGAGCTGCCGCAGAAGGAGTTTGGTGTGGGTGAGTGATTGTGCTGAACAAAACAGCTCCGATTTCCGAAGCGTCGATGCCAGCATTTTGTATTGCTTCAAGTGAAGCCGAAACGGCCATGTCCATGAGGCTAAGGCTCTCGCTCGCGCGACGTCGGGTGATGATGCCGGTGCGCTGGCGAATCCATTCATCGCTCGAGTCGATTGGTCCAGCGATGTCGTCATTTGTGACCGTGAGATCGCCTCGCGCTGCGCCCAGAGAATAAATGCGTGAAAACTTGACCGGCGTGTACTGGTTCAAGGTTGGCTGTGACATGAATCCTCTGTTTCTGTGAGCTGCTACAAATTTACCGCGCCGACTAGGCGCTGTGGTTGTTAATTAGCGACAATGCTGACTCGATATTTTCGGGTGTCTTTACAGCGACGGTCTCAATCCCCGGCATACCACGTTTGGCTAGGCCAGTTAGAGTTCCTGCAGGGGAGACCTCGATTAGTGCGGTTACCCCGGCGTTAATCATTGCCTGCATGCAAAGATCCCAACGAACCGGGTTTGAAACTTGGTTGACCAAAAGCTCCAGATATTCCTGGCCACTAACAACCTGTTGCCCAGCCTGGTTCGACCAGATGCTGATCTCGGGGTTGGTCGGCGAAAGTTGCGAGCTGTATGCGGCGAGGCTGGATACTGCCGGCTGCATGTATCGCGTATGGAAGGCTCCTGCTACCTGAAGGGGGATTACTCGCGCTCCAGCAGGTCCCTCTGCGACGAGTGCTCTGATAGCGCCAGCCGCGCCGGCAGCAACGATTTGTCCACCGCCGTTGTAGTTCGCGGGGGTTAGATCAAGTTCCGCAAGTCGCGCAATTACGACCGACTCGTCGCCGCCAACGACAGCGGCCATGCTTGTCGCTTCAAGTGCGGCGGCCTTGGCCATCGCGCTGCCTCTTTCACGAACGAACTTGATTCCGTCTTCCGCTGAAAGAATTCCGGCGGTGACGGCAGCGGTAATTTCGCCAACCGAGTGGCCTGCTACACCCGAGATGCCCATTGATTTTGGAGATTTTCCACCCAATAGAGACGACACGCAGGCTACACCAGCAGCAACAATCAAAGGTTGAGCCACCGCTGTGTCTCTGATTGTGTCGGCGTCGCTCACTGTTCCAAAAGACCTTAAGTCAATGCCTGAGGCTTCTTGCATCGAGGCTAGAGAGTCAGCGAAGGCTTGCAATTCGAGCCAAGGCGCTAAGAATCCCGGGGTCTGTGCGCCCTGTCCTGGGCATGCGATAACAATCATGAAGTCACCTTATCGTTGTGGGGGCTGTTCGGGGTTGTTCATTGAACCCAAAACCATGGCAACCTGAAGAATAAATGCCTCGCGGGCGCCCGTTGCATCCCAGCCGATGATTTCGGAGATTCGCTTGAGTCGGTACCGCACTGTGTTTGGGTGCACAAAAAGTGATCTTGCCGTCGTTTCTAGCGACCGACCAGACTCTAGGTAGGTTGTGAGGGTCTCCAGAAGCTCGGCTGAATTCGAGCTCAGTGGCTTGTAGATGCGGTTTACAAGGGTGGCTTTGGCAAGCATATCGCCAGCTAAGGCGCGCTCTGCGAGCAATTCATCGGCGTTTATTGGGCGCGCAACCTTCTGCCAGTTTTTCACAACTGCAAAAGCCGCTAGAGCGGCTCGAGCTGAGAAGTGACCTTCACTCACCGATGGCGCTTCTGGGCCAAGCACGAGTGCACCCACGCCGAAATAACCCTCAATCGATTCCGCAAGTGACATAAAAGTGGGCGATGACGGCGAAATAGATTCAACTCGCCCAAGAACGATGATGAGCCTATTCCCGTGGACGCCGATAAGCACGTCAGCTGAGCTCTTTCGAGTCACTCTACGAATTGCGTCTTGATCAACCTGGTCAAGGGTTGTGCCAACTAGAACCGCGACTGAACCCTCGGCACGCCAGCCCAATGCCGCTACCCGGGAGGCGAGTTCCTCCTCGTTTTCTCCACTGAGAATGGAATCAACAACCAACGCCTCTAGGCGTTCGTCCCAAAGGCCGCGCGCTTCAGCGGCTCGAGCATAAACATCCGCAGCCGAAAAGGCGATTTCGCGGCTGTACAGCAGCACCGCTTCGCGGAGCAAATCATCTTCTTCTTGAACTACTCGGTCTTCAACAACCTGAACCACTACCCGAATTAGTTGCAGGGTCTCCTGAAGCGAAATCGATCGTAATAGCTCACGCGGGGCCGTCCCAAAAACATCCGCCGCGACCCACGGCTGTGACTTTGGGTTTTTGTAGAACGAAACAAACGAGGTTATGCCGGCCTGGGCCACAAGACCAACCGAAGAGCGTCTTGCCGCGGGCATCTCTCGATACCAGGGCAATTGCTCATCAAGTCGCTTGAGCGTAGTCGTAGCCAGCTCACCCGAGATTGACTTCAGCCAATCAAGTGTTTGTTGCTTAGTTCTCGCCACCGGTCGAACCTGAAGTACCTGCGTTCACATCGTGCAGGCGGTATCGGTCGATAGCCATCTGAGGAACGTTCGCATCGATCTTGCCCTGCTCGACGAGCTGTTCAAGAACTCGAACGGCGATAGAAGGACCGTCGATCTTGAAGAAGCGCCGTGCAGCAGCACGGGTGTCTGAGAAACCAAAACCGTCTGCACCGAGAGTTGCATAGTCGCCAGGAACCCAAGGTCGAATCTGATCCTGAACCGCGTGCATGTAGTCGCTCACGCCAAGAATCGGCCCGGTTGAACCAGAGAGCTTCTCGGTGATGTAGGCAGGAGCAACGGTTTCGTTCGGGTTGAGGAACTTCTTTTCATCGCGAGCGAGTCCGTCGCGGCGAAGCTCGGTCCAAGAAGTAACAGACCAAATGTCTGCCGAAACACCCCAGTCGTTCTGCAACAACTGCTGAGCCTCGTAAGCCCACGGAACTGCCACACCCGACGCGAGTATTTGTGCCTTGTGACCTTCGGCAGCATTGGTGCTGACCTTGTGAATACCTCGGATGATGCCGTCGACATCAACGTTCTCAGGTTCAGCTGGCTGAACGTAAGGCTCGTTGTAAACAGTTAGGTAGTACATAACGTTCGGGTCGACGTGGTTTCCGCCGTACATGCGCTCGATGCCTGAGCGAATAATGTGACCGATCTCGTAACCGTATGCAGCGTCGTAGGTGATGACGGCGGTGTTGGTTGCGGCGATCATCGGCGAGTGGCCATCGGCGTGCTGCAGGCCCTCACCGGTTAGGGTTGTGCGGCCAGCCGTTGCACCAATGATGAAGCCTCGCGCCATCTGGTCACCGGCCAGCCAGAATGCATCAGCAGTTCTCTGGAAACCGAACATCGAATAGAAGACGTAGAACGGGATCATCGGCTGACCCTGAGTAGCGTAACTGGTGGCTGCTGCGGTGAATCCCGCAACCGAACCTGCTTCGTTGATACCGGTGTGCAGAATCTGCCCGGCCGTGCTCTCCTTATAGGCCAGCAATAGTTCGCGGTCTACAGAGATGTAGTGCTGACCGTTCGGGTTGTAGATCTTCGCAGTAGGGAAGAACGCATCCATGCCGAAAGTGCGAGCTTCGTCTGGAATGATCGGAACGATTCGCTCTCCGAATTCCGGCGAACGCAATAGGTCTTTCAGTAGTCGCACGAAGGCCATGGTGGTGGCAACCTCTTGGGTGCCCGAGCCTCCCTTGGCTACCTTGTAAACGCTGTCTTCAGGAAGCTTGAAGTCGACGTACTTGCTGCGACGCTCTGGCAGATAGCCGCCTAGCTCGCGGCGACGCTCGTGCATGTACTGAATCTCCGGAGCATCCTGTCCAGGGTGGAAGTAAGGCGGCTGGTAAGGGTTTTCCTCGAGCTGCGCATCCGTGATGGGGATTCGAAGTTCGTCGCGGAAGCCCTTTAGGTTATCCAGGGTCAATTTCTTCATCTGGTGAGTTGCGTTGCGGCCTTCGAAAGACTTGCCGAGGGTGAAGCCCTTGATGGTCTTTGCGATGATGACGGTTGGCTGGCCCTTGTGTTCCATTGCTGACTTGTATGCCGCGTAAACCTTGCGGTAGTCGTGGCCACCGCGCTTTAGGTTCCAAATGTCGTCGTCGCTCATTCCCTCAACCAACTTGAGGGTGCGAGGGTCGCGACCGAAGAAGTTCTCGCGAACAAATCCGCCGTTCTCGGTTTTGTAGGTCTGGAAGTCACCATCAGGTGTCTTGTTCATTAGGTCGACTAGAGCGCCATCGTGGTCGCGGGCCAAGAGGTCATCCCACTCGCGTCCCCAGACAACCTTGATTACGTTCCAGCCCGCGCCTCTGAAGAAGCTCTCGAGCTCTTGAATGATCTTGCCGTTGCCGCGAACTGGGCCATCTAGACGCTGAAGGTTTGCGTTTACAACAAAAGTTAGGTTGTCGAGATTGTCGTTGGCTGCAAGTTGAAGTGCTCCACGTGACTCGACTTCGTCAAGCTCGCCGTCTCCTAGGAAGGCCCATACATGCTGTTCTGAGGTGTCTTTGAAACCACGGCCAGATAGGTAGCGGTTAAATTGCGCCTGATAAATTGCGTTGATCGGGCCCAGACCCATCGAAACTGTTGGGAACTGCCAGAAGTCTGGCATCAAGCGTGGGTGGGGGTATGACGAAAGGCTGCCGGCTGCGTGTGATTTCTCTTGACGGAAGCCATCGAGCTGGTCTGCGCTGAGGCGGCCCTCGAGGAAAGCTCGAGCGTAAGGGCCAGGTGATGCGTGACCCTGAATGAAAATTTGGTCGCCACCTGAAGGGTGGTCTTGCCCCTTGAAGAAGTGGTTGAAGCCAACTTCGTAAAGTGAAGCAGATGAGGCAAAGGTTGAGATGTGGCCGCCAACGCCAACGCCTGGACGCTGAGCTCGGTGCACCAACATAGCTGCGTTCCAACGCATCCAAGCGCGATAGGTGCGCTCGATTTTTTCATCACCAGGGAACTCGGCCTCGTTTTCTGGCGCGATGGTGTTCAGGTAGTCAGTGGTCGGAACGTTAGGTACATTCAGTTGCAGTTCGTGAGATCGACGCAGCAGGTTCATCATTATCTCGCGAGCACGGCCGCGGCCGTGAACTCTCGCCACTGCATCTAGCGACTCAAGCCACTCGGAAGTTTCCTGCGGGTCTTGGTCTGGGTTGCTGACCGCGAATGCATCCTGGTTGTTAATCGACACCGACATCCTCTTTCTGGGGGATGGACAAAGATTTTGGGCTTTGTAAAGCCTCATAGAAGTTTATGACGAGTCGGTGGAATGATTTGTGTGTTTTGCTAGTTGCCTAGACGAAACAACGTATTTTTCTAAGGAATTGTGAATATGACTCTAATTATCGGCGACCAAGCTCCAGATTTCGATCTTGTCAATCAATTCGGCGAAAGCGTCAAACTAAGCGATTTCCGCGGCAAGAAAAACGTGGTGATTGTGTTTTACCCGCTTTCCTTCTCGGGCATCTGCACCGGTGAGCTTTGCGAGTTGCGCGATAACTTCGCTTCCTTCCAGGATGCATCCGTAGAGCTCCTTGCCATCTCTGTCGACTCAAAGTTTGTGCAGAAGCTTTTCGCTGAGCACGAGAAATACGAGTTCAATGTGCTTGCAGACTTTTGGCCTCATGGCGGCGTAGCTTCGCAATACGGTGTCTTTCTTGACGAGCATGGTTTTGCCAACCGCGCAACTTTTGTAATCAATAAGGATGGCGAGTTGGTTGCCAAGTTCATTACGGCTCCTGGCCAGGCTCGCAACCTAGACGAATACAAGAAGGCGCTGGCGGCGCTCTAGACTTGCGAGCCTTCGTCTTTTTGGGATAGGCTTTCGGAGTTGCGTTTAGACGTAACCTCTCGAAAGAGGGGCCTTTAGCTCAGTTGGTAGAGCGCCACGCTTACACCGTGGATGTCATCGGTTCGAGCCCGGTAGGGCCCACAAAACGGTAATGCCGGGGTACTTAGGTGCCCCGGCATTAGTATTTTCGGTATGGATGATTCACGCTTCACGCCTCCCGTTCGACGCTCGCTAACGGACGCTCAATTGCAAGAAGCGCTGACCATCGCGCAGGCAGATGAAGCCGGCATCCTCGCCGCCATGAACTTGCTCGAAGAGCAGGCTGCCCTGCGAGAGTCCGAAAAATTGGAGTTCGCAAGCTGGGAAGCAGACCTACTCTCAACGGGCAGTCCAGAGGCGATCCAAGCGATCAACAGCGAACGTCAGCAGCGTGCACTTGAGTTGCTAGAGATGCCCAATGCCAAAATCGTTGAAGAGACTGTTTTGAGCGAGCCACCATTGCTAATCGAAGATGTTGTGGCAAATCTTGCCGTGCAACAAATTTCGTCTCCGATACCTGCGAACCAGCTATTCGAGGGTCTTGGCTCTGAAGAAGAGGAATTCACAGCCGGGCAGGAACAGGTCCTCCCTGACCGCACAGGCTCGATAAACATCCAAGATTCGAACGCCGAATTTGCGCCAGTCGCTGCCCCTCGCACCATCGATACGGGGGCATCTTCAATTCCCAAGCCTGAAGCTACGTTGGTACACCCTGCTCGC
>JBEGKM010000039.1:0-7720 GCA_041184065.1 Actinomycetota bacterium | reverse complement strand
GTTCATTGACGAACACCCAGAGCTTTTCACCGCGAAGCCTTCTCAGGACCGTGGCACCAAGATTTTGTCTTGGTTAGCCGATGTAACTGTCAACCAGCCAAACGGCCCACGTGCGCACCACGTGACCCCGGCGCTTAAGTTGCCAAACGTCGACCTAAACCTTGCGGCACCTGCCGGTTCTCGACAGCGTTTGCTAGACCTTGGCCCAGCCGGCTTTGCAAAGGATTTGCGTCAACTCAGCCAGGTGGCCATCACTGACACGACTTTCCGCGATGCACACCAGTCCCTGCTAGCAACTCGCGTTCGTGGCCGTGATCTAATTGCCGTGGCTCCATACGTCGCGAGGCTGACCCCTCAGCTGCTTTCTGTTGAAGCGTGGGGAGGCGCAACCTACGACGTAGCGCTTCGCTTCTTGGGTGAAGACCCATGGCAGCGACTTGCAGCTCTTCGCGAGGCCATGCCTAATCTTTGTATTCAGATGCTGTTGCGTGGCCGAAACACCGTGGGTTACACGCCATACCCAACCGAGGTAACCGAGGCTTTCGTTGCCGAGGCTGCCGCAACCGGCGTAGACATCTTCCGTATTTTCGATGCACTAAACGACATCGACCAGATGAAGCCAGCCATTGATGCGGTTCTCAAGACGGGAACGGCTGTAGCTGAAGTGGCCCTTTGCTACACGGCCGACCTGCTTGACCCAGAGGAAAAGCTCTACACCCTCGACTATTACTTAGACCTCGCGCAGCAGATCGTTGACTCTGGCGCTCACATCATTGCCATTAAAGACATGGCGGGTCTTCTTCGCCCAGCAGCGGCTGAAAAGCTCGTTACGGCGTTGCGCTCACGCTTTGACCTTCCGGTTCACCTGCACACCCACGACACCGCTGGTGGCCAGCTAGCGACTCTGATGTCAGCAATTCACGCTGGTGTTGATGCGGTTGACGTAGCTAGCGCACCGATGGCCGGCACAACCAGCCAGCCTTCTGCTTCGGCGTTGGTTGCAGCGTTGGCTCACACCCCTCAGGACAGCGGTATTTCACTTTCGGCCGTTGCCGAGCTCGAGCCTTATTGGGAAGCAGTTCGCAAGGTTTACGCGCCATTCGAATCAGGCCTACCTGGCCCAACCGGTCGCGTCTACAAGCACGAGATTCCGGGCGGCCAGCTCTCGAATCTTCGTCAACAAGCCATCGCCCTGGGCCTTGGTGACCAGTTCGAAAAGGTCGAGAACATGTATGCCGCGGCCAACGAAATTCTCGGTCGCCCAACCAAGGTGACTCCATCTTCGAAGGTGGTCGGTGACCTCGCTCTGCACCTGGTGGCAGTCAACGCTGACCCGGCTGATTTCGCCCAGAACCCGCAAAACTACGACGTCCCAGACTCTGTTGTGGGATTCATGGCTGGCGAACTGGGCGACCTACCGGGCGGCTGGCCAGAGCCATTCCGCACCAAGGTGCTTGCTGGCAAGAACCTAAAGTTCGGCGTCACACCGGTTTCTGCGGAAGATCTTGAGGCGCTTCAGGGTAGCTCGGCCTTGGTTCGTGCGACTCTCAACCGATTGCTCTTCCCGGCTCCAACCGCAGAGTTCTTAAAGTCTCAAGAGGCCTACGGCAACCTTGACCAGATCGACACAGTCGATTACCTTTACGGCCTTGAGCAAGGCCACGAGCACGTGGTCGAAATTGCCAAGGGAGTTCGTTTGTATGTCGGCCTTGAGGCAATCGGAACCCCGGACGCCAAGGGATTCCGCACCGTGATGGCAACCATGAATGGGCAACTGCGCCCAATCAACGTTCGCGACAACAAGATCGCAGTCGACACGGTAGCCGCCGAGAAGGCCGATGCCAACAACCTTGGCCACGTTGCAGCACCATTCGCTGGTGTAGTGACCCTACAGACGGTTGAAGGAACTCACGTCGAAGTTGGTCAGCCGGTGGCAACCATCGAGGCTATGAAGATGGAAGCAACCATCACCGCTAGCGTGGCTGGAACGGTTCGTCGTTTGGCGATCGCCAAGACTGCGCCGGTGGATGCCGGCGACTTGATTCTGGTCGTTGAGCCCACGGCTTAATTCGGCAAGCTTTTCGCTCCTGAGGTAAACTTGGGCTTCTAATCGCACGCGCGAACTTTTTGTGCGCGCTTGAGCAAGGAGATTCGAATGGCTATTTGGGACAAGAAACCAGAGGGCGACGACTTTCTGGCACCACGACCACAAGCCGATGCTCCAGCAGCCGAGCGCACTCACTCGCTGGCAGAAATTGCTGTCGATGCGGGTCTGGTCGATGTAACTCCAAGTACCTCTTCAATCGAAATTGTGACCGAAGAGCCAAGGCTAACCCGCGAGTTCGACAACATTGATACCGGATTAGTTCGCAAAACCAACTATTCACGGCGGGACAGCCTTCGCGGCGAAATTTTTGACCAGCCTGAACCGGCAGCCATGCTCACCGCGGATCGACTAATTGATTTGAGCGCTCGCAACCGTCCAGCCCCAGAGTCTGGTTTCCGCAGATTTCTTTACCTAATCAGCCTCAAAACCATCAACCTTGGCGATTCTCTCAAGGTTCGCGAGCGCAAGGCGGTTGACGCACGCATCGGGGCTCCACTAGATGGCGGTGCCAAATTCGTTCCCGTCTTGACCCGCAAGGGTGGTGTTGGCAAGACCACCGTTAGCACTCTGCTCGGCATGGCTTTGGCGCTTTCACGCGAAGACCGAATCATTGCAATCGATGCAAACCCAGACCGCGGTACCCTTGCCGAGCGCGTCAGCAAATCGACCCGCTTCACCGTGCGTGATGTAGTGAACCGCGCGGCTGCTGTTGATGGCTTCACCGATTTCTCGACCATGGTTTCGCGTGACGTGACCCGCCTAGACGTTCTTGCATCCGACAGCGACCCAATGTTGTCGGAAGCCTTCGATGAGGGTGACTACAACGTGGTTGCCGACATGGCCGCGCGCTACTACTCAATCGTGCTTACCGACTGCGGAACCGGCATCGTGCACTCGGTCATGCGTCCAACTCTTCAGCGCGCAAGCGGTCTCGTGATTGTTTCGGGTGGATCGGTTGATGAGGCACGTTTGGCTTCGGAGACTTTGACTTGGCTCGAGGCAAACGGATACGGCGACCTTGTCAGAAACTCAGTGGTTGCCCTAAACACAGCCACTCAGGGAACGAACCTAGTCAAGCTCGATGAGATTGAACAGCACTTCAAGACTCGCGTTCGTCACGTGGTGAGAATTCCATATGACCCAGCACTTGCTGCTGGTTCGGTCATTCGATTCGACCAGCTGCGAAAGGGCACCCGCGATGCGGCCCGCGAGCTCGCTGCGCTGGTTGTCGATGGTCTAAACAGCCCAATCTAAGAGCGATGGCTGTTCGCGAGATTCGCCTCTTTGGCGATCCAGTCCTCAAGTCCGTTTCGGCGCCAATTGAAGTTTTCGACGACGCCACTCGTGCCCTCATCGACGATTTGGTAGACACCACTAAGTTGCCGGGCAGAGCCGGTGTCGCTGCTCCTCAAATCGGCGTGAACCTTCGAGCTTTCAGTTATAACGTTGATGGTCAAATTGGCTACCTCATCAACCCCAAAATTATCGAGCTCGGGGGAGAGCTGGTTCCAACCGGCGAGGGTTGTTTGTCGGTTCCGGGGCTTTGGCATGACACACCGCGTCGAACATTTGCCAGAGCAGAAGGCTTTGATGTCGATGGAAACCGGGTCGAGTTATCGGGCAGCGGTTTGATGGCACAGATGCTGCAGCACGAATGCGATCACCTAGATGGTTACCTTTACCTAGACCGCCTTGAGCCAGCCGAGCGCAAAATTGCGATGCGTGAACTGCGCGAATCAGATTGGTTCATGAAGTAGTCAACCCAATCAATTTGGTTTGGCCTAGAGCGCGCCACCCTCGAGAGTCTGCGGGCCAGTTTCGTAAATCTCTTGAACCGAAGGGGCAAAATCGCGAAGCACCACATCGCGCTTGATCTTTAGCGACGGTGTTAAGTGGCCCGATTCTTCGCTTAGCTCTTGAGTGAGCACCACAAATTTGCGAATCGATTCTGCCTTCGAGAAGTTCTTGTTGACTCGATCAATTGAACGCTGGATTTCGGCAAGCACGATTGGTGACTTGGCTGCATCGGCAACCGAAAGGTTCTTGTCTGCACCGTTGTTGGCCAGCCAAATGGGCAACATCTCTGGGTCGAGCGAAATCAGTGCGGCAACAAACGGCTTCTGGTCGCCGATAACTACTGCCTGACCGATCAATGGGTTCGCGCGTAGCGGGTCTTCGAGCAGCGTCGGAGCAACATTCTTGCCGCCGGCAGTGACAATCAATTCCTTCTTGCGCCCTGTGATGCTCAAGAACCCTTCATCGTCTAGCTCGCCAATGTCGCCGGTCTTGAACCATTCGCCGTCCATTGCTGCAGCCGTGGCCTCGGGGTTTCTCCAGTAGCCACGAAGAATGTTGATGCCGCGCAGCCAGATCTCGCCGTCTTCGGCGATCTTGATTCCAGTGCCCGGGAGCATTCGACCCACCTTGCCAATTTTTACGTGGTTTGGTCTCGCGATCATCGCGGGAGCCGTGGTCTCGGTGAGTCCATAACCTTCAAGCACGATTAACCCGATTGCGCGGTAAAAGTGACCCAGACGGCTGCCGAGTGGGGCGCCGCCGGAGACTGCGTAGCGAACTTTGCCACCCATGGCGGCTCGCAATTTCTTGTAAACCAGAATGTCGAAAATCTTGTGCTGGATCTTTAGACCAAGCGAGGGCCCCTTCGGGTCATCCAAAGCCTTCGAATAAGCGATGGCGGTGTATGCGGCCTTGCGGAAGATCTTGCCTTTGCCAGCAGCCTCGGCCTTTTGCTCTGCCGAGTTATAAACCTTTTCGAAAACGCGGGGAACGGCTAGCAAGAAGTCGGGGTGGAAGCTGGCCATCGCTGGGCCGACATTTTTCGAGTCTGGCTGGTGGCCGACCTTGACGCCTCCGTGAACACACAAAACCTCGATGAAACGGGCGAAAACGTGGGCCAGCGGCAGGAACAACAAGGTGCTGTGGCCGACCTTGACGACTTCAGACATCTCAAGAGTGGCATTTTTGCTTAGCTCGACGAATCCCTGGTGGGTAAGCTCGCAGCCCTTTGGCTTGCCGGTCGTTCCCGAGGTGTAAATGATTGTGGCCAGGTCGGCAAGCTTGGCCGAGTGGCGACGTTCCTGGACGGCTTCATCAGAAATGCTCTTGCCAGATTGGATCAGCGTTTCGATGGCTCCGGAGTCGAAAGAGTAGACGTTTCGAACCAGTGGCGCCCCGGCTTTGACTTGTTCAAATCGTTCGATATGTTCGGCTGTTTCAACGAAGAGGGCGACGGCGTCGGAATCTGCGAGAATCCATTCCATCTGACTTGGGGCCGAGGTTTCATAGATCGGCACGCCAACTGCGCCGGTATACCAAATCGCAAAGTCTAGAAGTGTCCACTCAAAACGGGTGCGGCTCATGATGGCAACTGCCTGCCCAGCTGCGATTCCGCTAGCGATTAGGCCTTTGGAAAGAGCGATTACCTGATCTTCAAACTCTTTGGCCGTTAGATCTTGCCACTGGCCCTCGCTGATTTCACGAGAAAAAATAGGGAGCTGCGGCGTCTCTTTGACACGATTCGCTAGCAGGTCGGTGATGTTTTCGCCTGGTTCTGAAACCACAATCGCCGGTACATCGTAAGCCTTCACTGTCGCTCCTCAACGCTTGAGTATTTCGACCACTCTAGCGTGAAGGGATATACTTTTTTAGGAAACCTGCCGTCTCTAAACAAGGCAGTTTGATTAAGGAACTCATGTACACGGTAGGTATTGACATCGGCGGCACCAAAATTGCTGGCGCACTGGTCGACGTTGATGGAAATATAGTTGCCGAGTCGAAGGTTCCAACCCCGGCCCAAGACCCAGAGGCTCTTGTTGACGCCGTTGTGGCTCTTGTGACCGAGCTGTCTCTAGGCAGAGAAGTATTGGGTGTAGGGGTGGCAGCTGCCGGCTTTATCGATGCTGATCAGGCAAACATCATTTATGCGCCCAACCTAAGCTGGCGCAACGAGCCATTCAAGGCCAAGCTTCAGGCAAAGTTGCCATTGCCGGTCATCATCGAAAATGACGCCAACGCGGCAGCCTGGGCCGAGTTTCGCTATGGGGCAGGTAAGGGCTACCAGCACATGATCATGTTGACCATCGGAACCGGTGTTGGTGGAGCGGTCATTGTGAATGGTCAGATGCTTCGCGGTGGTTTCGGAATCGCTGGCGAACTCGGTCACCTTCGAGTTGTTCCTAACGGAAAACTTTGCGGTTGCGGGCAACACGGCTGCTTGGAATCCTACGGTTCGGGAACAGCGCTTTTAAAGGCAGCCAAGGAGCTTGCGGGTTCTGACCTTGAGATAGGTGCGCGCTTGCGCGAGCTTGAGGCTCAGGCTGGCGAATTAACCGGCGCTCAGGTGTACACCGCGATCCTCGAAAAAGATCCGGGTGCGCTGCAAATTCTTACCGAACTTGGCACCTGGTTGGGTGAAGCGATTGGCAGCCTGACCGCTGTTCTTGACCCGCAGGTGGTTGTTATCGGCGGGGGAGTTAGCGCCGCCGGTGATTTGTTGCTAAACCCGATTCGCGAGGCCTACCTTGCCCACCTGCCAGCGCGAGGTTTTAGACCCGAGCTTGAGATAAAGGGTGCCGAGTTCGTCAACGACGCAGGTGTTGTTGGTGCAGCCGATTTGGTGCGCGCGGCTCTCGGCTAAACTGTAAGTTCGCCGAACGAGCATTAGGGAGGGCATGATGGCTTATTTCATTCTGAAAAACCTCATTCTTGGTCCATTGCTACGCGTTCTTTTTCGCCCGTGGGTGCGGGGAATGGAAAACATTCCGACCTCTGGCGCCGCAATTTTGGCCAGCAACCACTTGTCTTTTTCTGACTCAATTTTTTTGCCGTTGCAGTCGCGCAGGCCGGTCGTGTTCCTAGCCAAAAGCGAATACTTTACCGGCAAGGGGCTCAAGGGTGCTCTGACGCGCTGGTTCTTCAAAGCCACTGGGCAATTGCCTATCGACCGTTCTGGCGGCAAGGCATCCGAGGCCTCCTTGAACACCGGCCTAAGCGTCTTGGCTGAGGGCTCGCTACTCGGAATTTACCCTGAAGGTACCCGCAGCCCAGACGGGCGCCTTTACCGAGGCCGCACCGGCATCGCTCGCATGGTTCTCGAGGCTAAAGTTCCAGTGATTCCAGTTGCCATGATCGACACCGAAAAAGTGCAACCGATTGGTCAGCGCTTGCCGAAGATTCGCCGCATCGGAATTGTTGTCGGCCAACCCTTAGATTTTTCGAGATTTGACGGTATGGAGGGTGACCGAATTGTGTTGCGTGCCGTCACCGATGAAATCATGTACGAATTGATGAAGATCAGCGGCCAGGAGTACATCGATGTCTACGCGTCATCGGTGAAAGAAAAACGAGCAAGGCTCGCAAGGTAGGAACGAGAGAAAATGAACGAACCAGTAGTCGCAGCAAATCCAGGGGTAATCGCTGGACTCGACAACTATCTCAACCTGCCTGCAGCTCAGCAGCCAAGCTGGCCAGACGCATCAGCTGTAGCCCAGGTTAGGGCAGAGCTTGCTACCTTGCCGCCTCTAGTTTTCGCCGGTGAAGTTGACATTCTTCGTGACCGCCTTGCTCAGGCTGCATCGGGCAAGGCATTCTTGC
>JBEGKM010000038.1:0-7765 GCA_041184065.1 Actinomycetota bacterium | reverse complement strand
CGGCGCAGATTGGCGCTTACCAACTTATGAAAAACGAGGGTGGACCTGGCGTTTTGATGGGCGGGGTTCCCGGGGCACCTAAAGCCAAGGTGGTTGTGATTGGTGGTGGAGTTGCCGGTGAGCACGCGGCAACCATGGCACACGGAATGCAAGCTGACGTGACCGTGATTGATATCTCACTGCCGAAGCTTCGAGAAATTGACGCTCGATTCAATGGCGCGGTAAAAACTCGCGTTTCGACTGCTTACGAGATTGCCGACCAGCTAAAAGACGCCGACCTAGTGATTGGTTCGGTCCTGATTCCAGGTGAAAAGGCTCCAAAGTTGGTCACCGACGCCATGGTCAAAAATATGAAGCCCGGATCAGTTTTGGTCGATATCGCAATCGACCAGGGAGGTTGCTTTGAGCACTCAAGGCCAACCACCCACGACGACCCTACCTTCAAGGTTCACAACAGCACCTACTACTGTGTGGCTAACATGCCTGGCGCGGTTCCTGCGACCTCGACCCGAGCGCTAACCAACGCGACCTTGCCTTACGTTTTGGCTTTGGCGGACAAGGGCTGGAAGGCTGCACTGGCTTCGGACGAATCGCTGGCAAAGGGTCTAAACACCCACGATGGCAAGGTGACTTACGCGGGTGTGCAGCACGCGTTTGCAGACGTGCCATTCCAAGCACTTGCCGAGGCAATCGCCTAGGTCAATCAAGCAGAAAACCCCGACGCTCTCTCGTCGGGGTTTTTGATTATGCAGGCTGTTGTTGGGTTATGCAGTGAATTCCGCCACCGCGAGCGAACAGTGTCCTAGCATCGACAAGAACGATTTCACGACCCGGGTAAACCTTTTGCATGGTTGCTATTGCTCGACCGTCGTTAGGGTCATCGAATCCGCAAAGAATCACCGCACCGTTCACGATGTAGTGGTTGATGTAGCTGTAATCGACGAAGCCTTCGTGGTCGCGAAGTGTCGTTGGTGCGGTGACCGGCACGAGGTTGAAGTCTCCCGCTGCCTCGAGGGTTTCGCGAACCTCTTGGCTAACCAAAAAGTCTGGGTGATTCGGGTTTTCTTGGTTGTGGTACAAAATTGTGTTCTCGTCGGCAAAGCAAGCAACGATGTCGATGTGTCCGCGGGTTCCAAATTCGTCGTAATCGCGAGTTAAGCCTCGCTTCAACCAAATGGCTCTATCGGTGCCAAGCTTGGCGTGAATTTCTTGCTCGACCTGCTCGCGACTCAGATTGCTATTTCTGCCCTCGCCAAGCTGCACGGTGTCGGTTAGCAACACCACGCCGTTTCCATTCACATGCATGCCGCCACCCTCATTGATGAGAGCCGAGTCGATGGTTTCAACCTTCGCCAATTCATTGATCCGGCTGGCGATCTTGGCGTCTTTGCTCCATGAGGCCCAGGACTGTGCGCCCCAGCCGTTGAAAACCCAGTTGACCCCGGCCAACTCTCCAGTGGCCGATTTTACGAAGGTCGGCCCGATGTCGCGCATCCAGGCATCGTCAAGCTCGGCTGCAATTAGCTCGACCGATTCATCAAGAAAAACTCTGGCTAGTTCTAGGTCTTGGTCTTCACACAGCATGCTTACCGGTTCGAACCTTGCGATTGCGTTGGCAACCGCTGCCCAGGTTGAACGAGCTTCCAGGTGATCTTGATCGGTCTCACCAAGGGTGTAGCCACTCGATGGCCAAGCCATCCAGGTTCGTGTATGGGGTTGCCATTCGGCTGGCATTCGCCAATTCATTAGTAGCTCACGCCGGCTATGCCGCCCTGCTCGCCATCGCCAGATTCGGTTCGACGGTTGACCACATCTTCTACCAGCATTTCGTAGCTGTCTGGGCGGCGAGTAGCGAGGAACGGAAACAGGTCGAGCCAGTCACGACGCTGGTCAAGGTCTAGATCGGCAACCAAAACTTCGTCGGAGTCTCGGCCGGCACGCGCCAGGATTCGACCATACGGGTCGCTGATGAAACTGCTGCCATAGAACGATATCGCGCCCTCGTTGCCATAGCGGTTTGGCACAACCATGAAGGTGCCATTCGCAATGCCGTTGCCAACGATTACTTGCCGCCAAAGCGGTTCGGTGTCAAAGTCGGGGTGGTCAGGTTCCGAGCCGATTGCGGTTGGGTATGCCAGAATTTCTGCACCTCGAAGGCTGTAGTTGCGGGCAACCTCTGGAAACCATTCATCCCAGCAGGTTGGCAGGCCGATTAGCGCTTCGACACCTCCAAGTTCAACCTCGTAGACCGGATACGGTTCGCCGTCGGTTGGTCCGGGTGCGAAATATTGGTCTTCGTAATAGCCGGCTGTGACTGGAATGTGCAGCTTGGGTGTGCGGGCTACAATTTCGCCGGTTGGGGCGACAATGATTGCCACATTTAGCCCCCGACCGTCGGTGCGATTCTCAAATTCGAACAGCGAGGCGTGAACGTAAACATCGTTATCTGCTGCAGCCTTTGCAGCGAAAAGGTGGGTTGGGCCGCCATCAAGTAGCTCTGCGGTCGAGTTTGGCAAGCCTTCGGGGCGCACATCCGCGGGGTAGCGGCTCAGGGTTAGCTCTGGCAAAAAGACAATTTCTGCGCCGGCCTGAGCGGCAACTCTGATGCCTTCGGCCAGCTTGGCCTGATGCTCGGTCGAATCGCTGTGCCATTTGGTTTGAACTAGCCCCACACGAACCGGTTCGCGATAGGCGGGCTTTACTCTCGAAGGGCTGGGCTGGCTCGGGGCAACAGTTAGCTTCATGAGATTCCTATTCATCCATGCTTTTCAAGATGTCAACCAAGAGCTCTGCCGTAGTTTGCGGGTTCACAATGGCAAATCGCGCATTTGGCTGGCCGTTGTGCGAACTGGGCACTACAAAAGCTTGGCCGCGCTCTAGCAATTTTGCCGACCAAGCCTCATAGTCAGCAAGCTGCCATCCGTGTTTAACAAACACCACAACCGAAAGCTCTGGTTCGCGAACAAGTTCTAGACCCTCTGTTGCTCGAATAATGTCGGCAATCTCAAGGGCCACTCGGTTATTTGTCTCGATTGCCTCGCGATAAGAGCCAACGCCGTGCGTGGCAAGCGAAAACCACAGCGGTAAACCTCTAGGTCTGCGGGTTAGGTTATAGGCGTAATCGCTCGGGTTCCAGTCGCCGGTCTCGGTAAGAATATCTAGGTATTCGCCGTGCTGGGTGTGTGCCTTGCGGCCATCCTCGGGGTCGCGGTAGACGAGCGCGCAGGCATCAAATGGTGCATAAAGCCACTTATGTGGGTCAACTATAAAGCTGTCGGCAAGTTCTAGGCCCTTGAAAAGCGGCTTAGTGCTCGGTGCCAGCATGCCAGCCAACCCGTATGCACCATCGACGTGAAACCACAAGTCGGCTGCCTTTGCAACCTGACCAACCGAATCAAGGTCGTCCACGATGCCAAAATTTGTCGTTCCACCTGTTGCCACAACCGCAAAAAGACCATCGCCAGCAGTTTCGATCGCTGCGGCTACCGATGATCCCCGAAGCTTTCCAAAAGAGTCAACCGGGGCCTTGATGATTTCGACATCCATTACGGCGGCGGCAGCTTTCAGCGATGAGTGAGCTTCAGAGCTGCAAATGAATTTCCAGGTTGGTGGCATCGGCGCACCAGATGCAATGCGAGCGGCTTTGGCTTTGTAACGGGCTGCAACCAGAGCGCTCAGATTGCCCAACGTTCCACCTTGCACAAAAACGCCACCTGCAGAATCTGGCAATCCGGCCTCGGTAGCCAACCAACTGAGCACCTGGTTCTCGGCAAACACGGCCCCGGCACCTTCCATCCAAGATCCGCCGTAGATTGCAGATGCTGAAACGATTAGGTCAAATAACTTTGATGCCTCGGTTGGCGCGCAAGGAATGAATGATAGATAGCCAGGGTGGTCGGTTGAAATCGTTGCGGGCGCCAGAACCTCGCCAAAGAGGTTCAGGGCAGCTTGGCCGCCGAGGCCGGATTCGGTGATCGTTTGGCCGGCCTGGGCAAGAAGCTCGGCTTCGGTTTGTGGCGAATCTAGGGGAGCAGGGTCGTAATTCATTCGAGTTCGGGCATACTCGAAAACTTGCTCTCTGAGTTCTACCGAGGCGTCATTGACCTTGTGCATGTGGCCAGTCTATTTGGCTATTTGGCCTTTTTCTTGCGAGTTAGAGAGACCCCAAAGCCAACCACTGCGATCACAACTAAGGCCCAAAAGGCAATGCCACGTTCGGCAGCAATTGAAGAGCAAGAGCTCCAGCCTTCAACCTGCTCGCCAACGCAGTTTTCTGGGTTCAAGAAGCCTATGCCGAGAGCCAAAATACCCACCACGGCAACAGTTGCCACCATGGCCAAAGAGTTGTTCTCTACTTTGCGCATTTACGCCTCCTGCGGTGCTGAAACATCGCCGGCTTCGCCGCCCTGCGACTCAATTTCTTTACGAATTTCGTCCATATCTAGACCCTTCACCGTTTCGATGAGTTCATCGAGTGATGCGGCCGGAAGTGCACCCGCGCGGTTGTAAAGCAAGATGCCCTCGCGGAACACCATCAGGGTAGGAATTGAAGTGATGCCAGCTTCGCCGGCCAGTTGCTGTTCGGCTTCGGTATCTACCTTGGCAAAACGAATTTCTTCGTACTTGTTAGAAGCTGCCTCGAATACCGGGCCAAACTGCTTGCATGGGCCACACCACTCGGCCCAAAAATCGACCACGGTGATTCCATCGTGAACTACGGCATCGCCAAAAGTTGCTGCGGTAAGGTCTACGGTTGCCATTCGGGGCGCTCCTATCTTGGTTCGAGGTCGCGTGTTGCCACTCTCGAAGTTTGGGCAACAACAATGCCCGCTATTACTAACAAACCACCGACGGTTTGTAATCCATCAATTTTCTCACCCAGCCACAGGTAGCCGAACAAGAAGGCAAAAATAGTCTCGGCGGTTGAAACAATTCCAACACCGGTAGCACTTAGATGCCCAAGGGCTACATAACTCAAAGCCATCGGGGCAAATGATCCCATAACGCCTAACCAGAGCAAAAGCAGCCAGGCCGGGGTTTCGATGCCGGCTAGGTTTCCGGAAAGGTCTAGCGAAGTGCTGAGGCGGTGAGTGTCGAATGCCCACCAAGGGCTTGCAAACAGCCAGAACACCGTGGCAATTAGCATCGTATAGAAAAGGGTCGACATCGGGTCTCGCCCCAGGTGGCTGCGCTCACCCATGATGAAGTAGACGCTCAGAAAAACAGCTGCGGCGAAGGCAAACAAAACACCGATTGGGTTGAGGTTGCTCTGCCAAATCTGCGAAACCACTGCTAGACCAACAAGAACCAGGGCAACGCCCACCCAGAGGCGCGGTTGAACCTTCGCCTTGAAAAGCCACATCGATGCCAAGGGCACCATGATTATTGCCGTGTATTCGATCAAAAGCGCGATTCCGACTGGCAGGTTGTTTACCGCGTTCGAATATGCCCACTGCATTAGGGCAACGCCGATGATTCCAAAAGCGATCAAAAACTTCCATTCGCCGCGTTTCACCTTGAATGCCACCGGGTTGCGAACCAAAACGAATAGGCCAGCAATCAGGGCGGTGGCCAAAGATCTAAAAATCACCATCTGCTCTGGGGTTACCCCGCTTTGCATGATCACCTTGGATGTGCTGGCGTTAAGCCCAAACAATAGGGCTGCTACAAATGCCAGTCCAATGCCAAGAGCCGGTCGCTTGCGCTGCATTTTTAGCTGCGCGCACCGGTGCCATGGATTGCAAACGCCTCAATCGCGCGAAGCTCATCCAGGTTTAGTTTCGGCGCATTTAGAGCCGCGATATTGGATTCGAGCTGCTTGACGCTACTGGCGCCGATGAGTGCGCTGGTGACGGTCGGGTGGCGAAGAACCCAAGTTAGGGCCAACTGCGCGAGGCTTTGACCACGACTTGCTGCGATGTCGTTCAAACCCTTGGCTCGCGCCAGGTAGTCATCGGTGAATTGGCTGACCTTCAAGAAGTGATCGCGGGCGGCTCGAGAACCCTTTGGCGCCTTGCCATCTAGGTAGCGGTCTGTCAAAAGGCCTTGAGCAAGTGGTGAGAACACGATAGAGCCAACGCCCTCAGCGCCAAGAGTGTCTAGCAGCGAGGTCTCGGCGGTGCGGTCGAACATCGAATAGCGAGGCTGGTTGATCAATAGACGAACCCCCATACCTTCAAGAAGTCGCTTGGCCTCGCGGGTCTGAGTGGCATCGTAGTTAGAGACACCGGCATACAGGGCCTTGCCGGAGTGAACGGCATGTGCCAAGGCACCCATGGTTTCTTCGAGCGGAGTGTTTGGGTCGAAGCGGTGGCTATAGAAGACATCGACGTAATCGAGCTGCATGCGCTGCAAACTCTGGTCAAGCGAAGACAGCAGGTACTTGCGTGAACCCCACTCTCCGTATGGACCAGCCCACATGTCGTATCCGGCCTTGGTCGAGATGATCAGTTCATCGCGGTAAGGCTTGAAGTCGCGGGTGAAATGCACACCAAAATTAGTCTCGGCGCTGCCATAGACAGGCCCGTAGTTGTTGGCAAGGTCAAAGTGAGTGACACCGAGGTCAAACGCGCGACGCAAAATCGCCTTTTGATTGCGCATCGAGTCGACCGAACCAAAGTTGTGCCAGAGGCCAAGCGACAATGCCGGTAGCAGCAAGCCGCTCTTGCCGGTTCGGCGATACTCCATCGAGTCGTAGCGAGTCTTGTCTGCCTTATAAGTCATGTAATCAGCCTAGGCTAGAGGCATGACTAGTTTTGTTCTCGGTGGCGGTTGTTTTTGGTGTCTCGACAGCTCATACATGCAGTTCGCAGGCATCATCGATGTTGAGGTGGGTTACATGGGCGGCAAGAACCCAAACCCAACCTATGAACAGGTATGCGGTGGCAACACCGAGCACGTTGAGGTTGCCCGAGTGCACTTCGACGAATCAGTGATACCGGCCGAGGTAGTGCTCGATATCTTCTTCACGCTGCACGACCCAACTCAGCTCAACCGTCAGGGCAACGACATTGGCACCCAATACCGTTCGGTGATGTTCTATGCCGATCAGTCTCAGCGTGAATTGTTTGAGGCAGCGCGTGACCGTGCGGCCGAGGTTTGGGACGGTCAAATTGTGACCGCCATCGAACCGGCCAGCGAATGGTGGATGGGGGAGGAGTATCACCAAGACTTCTTCGCTAAAAATCCGCTTCAGGGCTACTGCAACGCGGTTGTTGCCCCAAAGATGGCCAAGGTGCGAAAAGCATTCACAGGCTACCTAAAGCCATAGTTATCCACATTTAGGCGCATTCTCGGCGCTCGCCGAATTGCCGCAGCCAAACTCAATTCAGAGCCACACGGCACAAGGTCGGTGGTCTAGTTGAGAAGGGCACAAGATGTCAGAAGCACTTTCGGTTGCGGGATTGGTCGCAACCACCCCTCGCCACCTGGTTACCCAGGATGGCCTTCCAATCACCTCGTTTCGCCTGGCCGCATCGAATCGCCGCTTTGACCGCGTGCAAAACAAGTGGATCGACGGCGAGACCAACTGGTTCACAATCACCTCGTTTAGGCAGCTGGCCGTGAATTCGTCAACCTCGGTGAATAAGGGCGACCGTATTGTGGTCTCGGGCAAGTTGCGCGTGCGCGACTGGGACAATGGCGAACGCAGCGGAACCTCGGTGGAGGTAGAAGCTGACTCGATTGGCCACGACCTGAGCTGGGGAAGCGCGGTTTTCACCCGAACCGTGATGGTTCGCGAAAGCGAGCCAGACGAGAAGTCGGT
>JBEGKM010000037.1:0-7874 GCA_041184065.1 Actinomycetota bacterium | reverse complement strand
CTCGACAACCGCATATGGCGTTGCGCGACCGGTGCGACCAATGCCGATGCGAATGTCGAGCAGCTTGGTGTTGACCTGCTCTGGCGCATACTTATAGGCGATTGCCCAACGAGGTGCACGACTGGTGAAACCCAGTTCTGCCTGCTCGGCAAGTGAGTCGACCTTAACTACAACGCCATCGATCTCGTGTTCAAGCTTGTGGCGGTTTGCCTCAAATTCACCGATGTATGCCAGCACCTGATCTGTCGACTTGACGACGCGGTAGCGATCTGAGGTTGGCAACCCCCACCCCTTTAGCAAGGCGTAAAGATCTGACTGATCTGCAACCGGTGCGTCTGCCCAGGCACCAACGCCGTGAACCAGCATTCGCAACGGGCGCGAGGCCGTGACCTTGGCATCTTTTTGTCGAAGCGAACCGCTGGCCGAGTTGCGTGGGTTGGCAAACGGCGCCTTGCCTTCGGCAATCAGCCCTTGGTTTAGCTTGGCAAAGTCGTCGACACCAAAGAAGATCTCGCCGCGAATTTCAACGACAGCCGGGTGGTTGTCGCCGGCGAGCACTCTAGGAATCGAAGCAATAGTAAGCACGTTGGCCGTGACGTCTTCGCCGACCACGCCATCGCCTCGCGTTGCAGCCGAAATCAGTCGACCATTTTCGTATCGCAGGTTGATTGCCAAGCCATCGATTTTGAGCTCACACAAAAACGGGCCGCCACCAGCCTTTTCAAGCCAGGCGAGCATTTCTTGGTCACTAAACACGTTGTCGAGTGACCACATGCGATCGAGGTGAGTGACCGGCGAAAAGGTTTGATTTGCGCTGCCACCAACGGTTTGGGTTGGGCTATCGCCGGTGATTAGTTCGGGGTGATTGCGCTCTAGGGCCTCTAGCTCATGAAGCAAGGCATCGTATTCGGCATCTGAAATCAGAACCGTGTTGCCCTCGTAGTAGGCGCGACGATGATGGTTGATTAGGTCGACCAACTCGGCGACCCGAATCTTGGCGGCCTCGAGAAGAAGGTCAGACATTAAGCCGAAACCTCGGCCGCCGTGACCGCAACTGAACTAACAGTGCGATCGATGGTGGTTTGGCCAAGCACGCGAGTGCCCAAATAGACAACAGCGGTTTGACCGGGTGCAACACCGATGATTGGCTCTTTGACCTTGATCACCATTTCGCCTTCAACAATCGCCATTTGGGCCTCAACGGCATCACCGTGGGCTCGAACCTGCACCAAAACATCAACAAATTCATCAACCTGAGCCGGTGCAACACCACACCAGGTGAATTTGCTGCCAATCATTTCGGCAATTGCCAAGGCAGCCTGAGGGCCGACCACCACGGTTTTGGTCTTTGGGCGAATCTCTAGAACATACCGAGGTTTGCCATCGGCGGCCGGGCGACCAATCGAAAGCCCCTTGCGCTGCCCCACCGTGTATTCGTGGGTGCCTTGGTGAGCGCCAAGCACATTGCCTTCGCGATCTACGATATTGCCAGGCGCCTTGCCAACCTTTTCAGACAGCCAGTCTTGGGTGTCACCCTCTGGAATAAAACAAATGTCGTAGCTGTCGGGCTTGTTGGCCACGGCAAGACCACGTTCGTTTGCCTCGGCGCGAATCAAATCTTTAGATGCGGTAGCCCCAAGCGGAAACATCGAGTGCTTTAGTTGCTCGGCAGTCAGAACGCCTAGCACGTATGACTGATCTTTGGCCATCTCGTTTGAACGATGAAGTTCGAGGTTGCCTTCGGCATCGGTTAGCAAGCTGGCATAGTGACCGGTGCAAACGGCATCGAAGCCAAGCGCCAGCGCCTTTTCGAGTAGTGCGGCGAACTTAATGCGCTCGTTGCACCGCATGCAAGGATTTGGTGTGCGGCCAGCCTGATATTCGGCGATAAAGTCATCGACTACATCAGTCTTGAACTTCTCGCTGAAGTCCCAGACGTAATAAGGAATACCGAGAATGTTGGCTGCCCGCTGCGCGTCCATCGAGTCTTCGATTGTGCAGCAACCCCGTGAGCCGGTTCGCAAAGTACCGGGCATGCGGCTTAGTGCAAGGTGAACCCCGACCACCTCGTGGCCGGCTTCAACCGCCCTTGCCGCGGCAACGGCAGAGTCGACTCCACCAGACATCGCAGCTAAGACCTTCATGGGTTCAAGTCTAGTTTCGACGGGCGACTTTTGGTGGTGCTAGCCGGCTGCCAAGCCAGCTAGTTTGGCTCGTTCGTGTGCCGCCGGAAAAGCCTCGATGAAGGCGTCAACATCGGCTTCGGTGGTGGTGTAGCCAAGGCTGACTCGAAGGGTTCCGGTGGCCTCGCGCTCGCTTCGACCCATTGCCAACAAAACGTGCGAAGCCGAAGCAACACCGGCGGTGCAAGCCGAACCCGTTGAAACAGCTACGCCAGCAGAATCGAGCATGAATAGAAGCGAATCGCCGCTGCAGCCATCAAAGGTGAAGTGCAAGGTTTCGAGTAGGCCAGGTTCGTCGCCGCGACTGAAGCGAGCCTCGGGTGCTGTCGACTCAATAGCCGAACGAAGGCGAGAAACTAGAGGCGCAAGTCGCTCGTGCAGGTCACGCTGATTCTCTGAGGCAACCTTCACTGCCTTGGCAAAGGCCGCAGCGCCGGCCGAATTCATGGTGCCTGAGCGCATTCCGCGCTCTTGACCACCGCCATGCGTTAGCGACGTGAGCTTAGCCGAGCGAGCAACCAAAAGTGCCCCCACCCCAACCGGGCCACCAACCTTGTGAGCTGAAATCGACATTGCTGCCAGACCAGACTTTGCAAAACTAATCTCGGTGTGACCAAGAGCGGCAACGGCGTCTGAGTGAACCGGAACACCAAACTTGGTTGCCAGATCAGTAACGGCCCGAATGTTGGTTAATACCCCAGTCTCGTTATTTGCCCACATGAGCGTGATCAAGGCGACATCGTTGGCGCGCTCGTTGAGCAGTTGCGCCAGCACGGCAATATCGACAACGCCTTCAGGTGAGACGGGCAACCAAAGGGCCTGCGCACCTTGCTCTTTTTCGAGCCACTCGATTGCATCAATTACCGCGTGATGCTCGGTATAGGCGCTGACGATTAGGCGCTTGGCGGAATCCGTGTGATTTTGCTGCCAATAGAGACCCTTGATAGCGAGGTTGTCGCTCTCGGTGCCGCCCGAGGTAAAAATGACCTCGCTGCGATTGCAATCAAGCGATTCGGCAATCGATTCGCGCGCTTCTTCAAGAACTCGCCTCGCAAATTGACCAAACTGGTGAACCGAGGAGGGGTTGCCGACTGTCTCGAGCTGACCACGAAGCACTTCAAGCGCCTCAGGTCGCAGCGGTGTTGTGGCTGCGTGGTCGAGATAAACGGTCATGAATCAAGCCTACTTTCGAAGCCACCGGTTAATCCGCCTGAAACCTAAGGTTGGGTAGGCTTTCACCTATGTCTGAATCGATGCCAACCCCTGGAACTATGGGAGTAACCATTAGTGGTGGCGTTGGCACACTTCGGGTTTACTCAGAAAACGCAACCAGCATTGAGCTCTGCATTCTTGACAACACCGACCCAAGCCAGACCGATTTGATCTTGAACCTAGTCAAGGGCGACAACCACATTTGGCAGGTCAGCCACCCAGATCTAAAGCCCGGCGCAAAATATGCGCTTCGCGCCGATGGCCCAGATGCCCCGCGCAACTCGTTCAACCCAAGCCTGCATTTGATCGACCCCTACGCCAAGGGCGTGGTTCGAGAGAGCGCTCGAGAATATCACTGCGTTGTCATCGATGGCAGTTTCGACTGGCAAGGTGTTGAAAAACCAAACATTCCCTTGGATGAACTGATCATCTATGAAGCACATGCTCGAGGCTTAACCCGCGGCAATAGCGAAATTCCAGATGACATTCGGGGAACCTATGCCGCACTTGGCCACCCCGCAACAATTGCCCACCTCAAAAAAATCGGCGTAAACGCGGTCGAACTTTTGCCGATTCACATGTTCATTTCTGAACCACGGCTTATGAACATGGGCTTGATCAACTATTGGGGCTACAACACAATCAATTTCTTTAGCCCGCACCCGCGATATGCCTCGACCAAGGCATGGGAGCAGGGGCCCGAGGCAGTGATCGCCGAACTAAAGACCTCAATTCGAGAATTGCACCGAAACGGCATCGAGGTAATTCTCGATGTGGTTTACAACCACACGGCCGAAGGTGGCGGCGGCGGACTTACCTACTCCTATCGCGGCCTCGACAGTTCGAGCTATTACCGCATGGACGACAATGGCTATTTTCATGACACCACCGGTTGCGGTAACTCATTGAACTTTGGCAACCCCCATGTAGTGCACATGGTTCTAGAAAGCTTGCGCTATTGGACAACCGAGCTGCAGGTCGACGGCTATCGCTTCGACCTGGCGGCAACTCTAGCCCGCAACGAGATCAACCACTTCGACCCCAACCACCCGCTGCTGAAGGCCATCGTTGAAGACGAAACCTTCAAGGACACCAAGATGATTGTTGAACCTTGGGATGTTGGCCTTGGCGGTTGGCAGACCGGAAACTTTCCAGATCGCTTTAGCGAATGGAACGACCGCTATCGCGACAGCATCCGACGATTTTGGCTTTCGGACATCGCTGCTGCACGAAACAGCGGAAGCCACTGGAATGGCGTTGCCGACTTGGCCACCAGACTTGCTGGATCTCGAGACATAGTTGACGGACCAAGCGGGCCGTTGGGGGGAATTAACTTCATCACCGCACACGATGGTTTTTGCCTAAAAGACCTGGTGAGCTACGACGTAAAGCACAACCAAGCCAATGGCGAAAGCAACCGCGATGGCACAAACGGCAACCACTCGTTCAACCACGGTCACGAGGGCAGCGGTGAAAGCCCAGAGATTCGTGCGGTACGCCGCAAGGCGGCTCGCAACTTGATGGCCACAATGCTGTTTTCGGCTGGCATTCCAATGGTGACCGCCGGAGATGAACGAGGCAAGTCTCAAAACGGCAATAACAATGCATACTGCCAAGACAACGTAATGAGCTGGGTCAACTGGGAGCTGAGTCGTCAACAAGAAGACTTCGAAACCACCTTCGGTTATCTAACAGAACTCCGCCACACCTACCCATCGCTTCGCCCAAAAGCCTTTGGCGACTTCAATCACGCGACCGACGACCACGACATGGTCAAGTGGTACAACTTCGATGGCGAAATCATGAGCGAAGAAAACTGGCACGATCAAGAGTGTCGAACGATTCAGCGACTCACCAAACACAACGCCGGGAACAATGTCGAAGCGTTGCTGCTAGTAATTCACGGCTCTGAAAAGGCTATCTCTGTGACACTGCCACAGCACGATGACATCGTGGGTTACGAACTTATCTGGAACAGTGCACTCGAATTGCCACCAACTGAGTTTGAGAAGTTTGCGCCACTCGAAGAAGTGAGAATTTCTGGCACTTCGATTCAGTTGTTGCGCGCCATTTTCTAACTGGCTGACTTTTCGGCTTTGCTAACAGAAAAGTAAAGCCTTTGTTACGCGAGGGTTTTCAGCAGTTTCGTTCGCTAAGTTATGGAGTGTGAGCAAAACCATCGCATTCAGACACGATCACCCATTCGGTCGCCTGCCAATCTTGGCAGTTAGCCCTTCTGTCGAGGGCGGTCGCTGGCCAGCAAAGGCTTTTGCCGGTGAGGTCATTCCTTTCGCCGCGACGGTTTTTCGCGAAGGTCACGATGCTTTAGGCGTGGAGCTTTTGCTAACCGATCCGACCGGCAAAGAGTCTGCGCATCGAATGAAGGCCGGCGCACCCGGCTCTGATCGTTGGCACACCAGCGCTCAGCTCGCACAGGTTGGTGACTACAGCTTTAAAATTCGCGCTTTTGCCGACGATTATGAAACCTGGCATCACAACGCCAGCGTAAAGATCGCTGTGGGTGTTGACGAGGAGCTGATGATGCTCGAAGGGCGAGCCTTGTTCACTAGGGCTGCCGCTGAGACGGGTCGCACAAAAAGCAACGCAAAACTTCTGGGTGAACTAGCCGAAAAGCTTTCAGACAATAACCGCAGCGCCAAATCACGCCTGGCCGATGCCGAGAGCACCGAAGTTCTAAAAGCTGTCACAGCCCAACCGATTCGCAGTCTGATCACATTGAGCGATGAATTTATCGTGAAAACCGAGCGCGAACTTGCCGGCGTTGGCGCCTGGTATGAGTTCTTTCCGCGAAGCGAAGGTGCCAAGTTCGATGAAAAGACCAAAACTTGGGTCTCGGGTAATTTCAAAACTGCCGCCAAGCGTTTGCCTGCGGTTGCTGCGATGGGCTTCAACGTTCTTTATATGCCGCCGATTCACCCGATTGGCACAGCTCACCGAAAGGGCCCGAACAACACGCTCGTCGCAGGGCCGCAAGATCCAGGCTCACCTTGGGCTATTGGCTCGTCGGCAGGCGGCCACGATGCAATTCATCCAGATTTAGGCACTGAGAAGGATTTCGCAGCGTTCGTAAAAGCAGCCAACTCGCTCGGCATTGAGATCGCCCTTGATCTGGCCCTTCAGGCCTCACCAGATCACCCCTGGGTCAAGACCAACCCGGAATGGTTCACCACTCGCGCCGATGGCACAATCGCATATGCCGAAAACCCACCGAAGAAATACCAAGACATCTATCCCGTCAACTTCGACAATGACCCCGAAGGAATTCATTTTGAGGTGCTCAGAATTATGCGCCTGTGGATTGGTCGCGGAGTAAAGATTTTCCGAGTTGATAACCCACACACCAAGCCAGTTGCGTTTTGGGAATGGCTAATCGGCGAAGTCAACTCAGAATTTCCTGAAGTGGTTTTCTTGGCCGAGGCTTTCACACGCCCAGCCATGATGCACGCCCTCGGCAAAGCCGGTTTTCAGCAGTCTTACACCTACTACACCTGGCGAAACACCAAGACAGAGCTAGAAAGTTACCTAACCGAACTTTCAAAGGTTTCTGCCGATTTTTTCAGGCCTAACCTTTGGGTTAGCACGCCCGACATTCTCACCGAATACCTCCAGTTCGGCGGCCCATCAGCACACAAGATTCGAGCAGCCGTGGCGGCGATGGCCGGAGCCAGCTGGGGAATGTATGCGGGCTATGAACTTTGTGAATCGGTCGCCAGACCGGGTGCCGAAGAGCACATCGACTCAGAGAAGTTTGAATTCAGACCTCGCGACTGGCAGGCCGCCGAAAAGTCAGGTCGCAGCATTGCTTCATACATAACAAAACTCAACGCCATTCGAGCCGCTCACCCGGCTGTGCGCCAGTTGCGCAACCTCGAACTTCACCACACCGAAGATTCGTCTATCCTGGCATTTTCAAAGCACCTCGACGGCTCGCACACGCCAAATGGCAAGCCAGACACCATCCTCGTTGTGGCCAATGTTGACCCCCACGCAGTACGCGAGACGACAGTTCACCTAGACCTAGAAAAACTTGGTTTGCCTGCCGACGCAAATTTTGAGGTAACCGACCTAATCAGCGGCGAAACATACAGGTGGTCTAGGTCTAACTACGTTCGCTTGGATGCATTCATAGAGCCGGTACACATTTTTAAAATTGGCAAGGTTCTGTAAGGAGCATCATGGCTATTCGCAAGAAGACGGAACACCTGCTACCCGAAATAAGTAGCGATTTTCTCTGGCAGGTCACCTCGGGTTCTCACCACGACCCACACTCACTTCTTGGCGCTCACCCGCACGAAAAAGGCTGGGTAATTCGAACACTTAGACCAATGGCCAAGTCAGTGACCGCGGTTTTTCTGGATGCACCAGCGGTAGGTCTTGAGCACCTAGAAAACGGGTTGTGGCAGGGTTTTGTGATGGCGAAGAAGTCGCCGGATTACAGAATCGAGGCCACCTACGCAG
>JBEGKM010000036.1:0-7969 GCA_041184065.1 Actinomycetota bacterium | reverse complement strand
GCATGTAACCGGCACCAACGGCAAGACCAGCACAACTCGCTTCATCGAGAGATTGCTTCGTGAGCACGGATTGCGCACGGGTCGGTTTACTAGCCCACATCTAGTCAAAATTAACGAGCGACTCTCGCTCGATGGCGAACCCGTCTCTGACGAACGCCTGTTCACCGTTTGGCAAGATATCGCTCCAATTCTTGAAATCGTGGACGCCGAATTGATTGCGGCCGGCGACACCAAGCTGACTTTTTTTGAGGCTCTTGCGGTCTTGGGTTTCGCGGTTTTTGCCGACGCTCCCGTGGATGTGCTCGTGCTCGAGGTTGGCATGGGTGGCGAATGGGACTCGACGAACGTTGCAGATGGTGATGTTGCTGTTTTCACTCCGATCGATTTAGACCACGTTGAAAGGCTTGGCTCGACAATTGCAGAGATAGCCAAGACCAAGTCAGGCATCATCAAGCAAGATGCGATTGTGATCTCGGCCAAGCAGCCGACTGACGCAGAAAGCGTCTTGCGCGCTGTTGTGGGTGAGCGAGCCGAATCGATTTCGTTCTTTGGCGAGAACTTTGATGTTGTCGGCTCTGAAATCAATACTCTCGGTCAGACGGTCACCATCAAGAGCCTTGCCGGCGAATACAGTGATCTAAACCTGCCAGTGCACGGCTCTTACCAGGCTCAAAATGCCGCACTTGCTGTTGCTGCCGTTGAAGCGTTTCTTGGTGGTGGCACTCAGCGAATCATGGATGATGTTGTTCGAGCTGCATTTGCCGATTTTTCGTCACCGGGCAGGCTGCAGATTGTAAGTCGCGAACCGCTCACTATTCTGGATGCCGCCCACAACCCCAGCGGTGCCGAATCCTTGGCTAAAGCTCTCAACGAGTCATTCGCATCACCTTACGCAATCGGCGTTGTCTCGGTACTCGCCGACAAGAATGCGCGAGGTTTGCTCGAAGCGCTCGATGACAGTTTTGTTGAATTCGTGATCACGCAGTCTTCATCGCCTCGCGCGCTGCCCGCCCAAGAGCTAGCTGAATTGGCGCGCGAGGTTTTTGGTGCCGACCGCGTGAAGGTTCAGGCAAACCCTCAGTGGGCAATTGCCGAGGCGAGCAAGGCTCTGCCTGCTGGTCAGGCGTCGGCAATCGTGGTCACCGGCTCGATAACCTTGGTTGGCGACGTGCTCAAACTTAAACAGATAGAGGCTGAACAAGATGCGTAATCGCTCAACTCAAAGAACCCTTGGCTCCATGTTGATGGCCTTCGAATCATTCGTGGTGTTCTTTGCCACCCTGGTTGCTTTTGGCCTAAAGGTTGCCGACGGCGCAACTGTCTGGGCAGTTGGTCTTACGTTGGCTTTTGCTTTAATCGTGACCCCCGCGATTCTTGGCAAAAGGGGTTCCTACCTTTTCGGTTCTTTCTTGCAGCTGGTTGTAGTAGCGCTCGGCATTTGGGTGCCACTCATGTACATCGTTGGTGGAATTTTCGTTTGTTTGTGGGCTTGGGCAATGATTGCCGGTTCAACAATCGATAAGGCCCGCGCGGCTATCGACCGTGCAGCCGAAGCTGCCAACTAGTTTTCGATTAACTATTTTGTAAAGACTTTCAAAGGAGAAAAAATGTCAGAAATACAGCAGACCCTAGTTCTAATCAAGCCAGATGGCGTGAAGCGAAACCTGATCGGCGAGATCATCGCAAGAGTAGAAGCCAAGGGCTACGTTGTAGCTGATTTGAAGAAGTTCACTCCTTCGACTGATCTGCTTGCGGCGCACTACGCCGAGCACGAGGGTAAGCCCTTTTACCAGCCTTTGGTTGACTTCATGAAGAGCGGTGATGTCGTTGCCATCAAACTAGAGGGTCACCGAGTCATCGAAGGTTTTCGTTCATTGGCTGGGGCAACCGACCCAACCGTGGCGGCGCCGGGCACCATCCGTGGTGATCTTGGTCGCGACTGGGGTCTAAAGGTTCAGCAGAACCTAGTTCACGGTTCAGACTCGCCAGAATCGGCAGAGCGAGAGCTTTTGCTCTGGTTCTAGAAGTTGAAAACCCCTCGAGAATCTCGAGGGGTTTTTCTTTGGCTAAAAAAGCGTCGGCCAGAACGACCAGAATCTCCAAACGATGATCGCGACAACTACTGCTTCGGTGATTACGGTGAAAAGCCAAGCCTTTTTAGCGAAGCGATCGAAGAATCCAATCAGCCGAATCGGTGTCTCTATGAAACCATCGTTGGCTCCGAATATGAACACACGCCAAAACATAGGAACCATCGCGGCCCAGGCAACCATGCAGTATGGGCAAAGAACATTGATTACGAAGGTGCTCTGAATAAACAGCCAGATCACAAAAATGAAACCGGCGGTAACGCCAGCCGCAAAAAGCCTCCAGAACCAGCGGGCGAACTTGGCGCCTGCAAGTATCGCCACACCCAGAAGCACTGGTGCAAAGAACGCGGCAAGGCCAATAAGTGGGTTAGGAAAACCAAAGAGCTTGGCTTGCTCGGTGAGCATCACCGATTTGCAAGAGATGAAGGGGCTGATGTCGCAGCTGAGGGTCGCGTTTGGGTCTGCCGCCACGTGAAGGCGCTCGAGAGTGAGTGAGAATGCTGCGATCCAACCAACTATGCCGGTGACAATCATCGACCAGGCAAAGCTCTTGGTTGGGTTTGGTAGGCTCTCGACCTCAGTGGAAATGTTGCTCACGCTTTCAGTATCGCACGCAGCATTGGTGACATTTGCTGTCTAGCGTGTCATACTTGAAGGAGTTTGAGCGGCCACACCCGTTTCAGCTAAAGATTTAGCAAGAGCTAGCGTTGATATCGCGTAAGGCCCATCGGGCAGCGTATGCCGCAAAAGAGTTGCTTGCCGACAGTTTTGGTTGCTCGCAAAAGCGGGCAGCAACGATTTACGCCCTAGGGTCTGGTGAGTGTGGCCCAGAAACACGGGCAGCTTGGAGTGCACCAGAAATGGTGAAAAAAGAAGAATCAAACGCACCTGTAGAGGCATCTAAAACCACCCGTCGACGAGTTGCAGCTAAGAAGGCAAACGATCCTGCTGCTCCGGCTGTTGAAGACGTTAGTGCGGCGCCGGCCAAGAAGCCTGCAGCAAAGCGAGCGCCAGCAAAGGCTACCGCCGCCAAGGCGACGGCCAAAAGCAAAGCAGTAGAAACTTCATTAGAGCTTGACTCAGCGACTGTTCCTGCAGAAAAGCCGAAGGCAAAGCGCTCTTCGCGTTCATCAGCAAAGGTCGAAGCGCCGGTTGCAGAGACTCAGGCACCGGTTGCAATGTCTGCAACTTCATTGATGTTCATGGCTCCTGATCTGCCGACTCCGGTAATCGACCCCAAGCGCAACCGCCCCATCGAAGATAAGACCGAGGGTGACGAGAGTCACCGCCGAACTCGTACCCGTCGCCGCGCCGGCGAAGAGGGCAACATCGAATCTCTTGCACCAAATGCGGTTGTCAAGGTTCGCACTCCACGCGAGCCAAAAGAGCCAAGTAACGAGCCAACGCGCGTAAAGGGTTCAACTCGTCTTGAAGCCAAAAAGCAGCGCCGTCGTGATGGCCGCGATGCCGGTCGTCGTCGCACCGTGATTACCGAATCTGAGTTTTTGGCTCGTCGTGAAGCCGTTGACCGCAAGATGATTGTTCGCTCCAAAGACGGCAAGATTCAGATTGGTGTGCTTGAGGACTCGGTTCTAGTCGAGCACTATGTGGCCAAGGCCTCAGAGGCATCGTTGATCGGCAACGTCTATCTGGGTAAAGTTCAGAACGTTTTGCCTTCGATGGAGGCCGCCTTCGTCGACATCGGCCGAGGCCGCAACGCAGTTCTCTACTCGGGAGAAGTCGACTGGGAGCTTGCCGAAACCGGCAATCAACCACGTCGCATTGAGCTTGCTCTCAAGTCTGGCGACACCGTCTTGGTTCAGGTGACTAAAGACCCGGTTGGCCAAAAGGGTGCCCGTCTAACCAGTCAGGTATCACTTCCTGGTCGCTACTTGGTTTACGTGCCTAACGGCTCGATGAACGGCATCTCTCGTAAGTTGCCAGATTCTGAGCGCGCCCGTCTAAAGAAAATTCTCAAAGAGATTCTTCCTGAGGATGCCGGTGTGATTGTTCGCACGGCCGCTGAAGGCGCCACTGAAGAGCAGCTGACCCTTGACGTTCAGCGCTTGCAGCAGCAGTGGGAAGAAATAAGCAAAAAGGTTGAAAAGGGCAACGGCCCGGTATTGCTACACAGTGAGCCAGACCTTTTGGTCAAGATTGTTCGCGATGTCTTCAATGAAGATTTCCAGAAAATGGTTATCTCCGGCGACGACGCCCGTGAAGTTATTGAAGAGTACCTTCAGTCAGTCGCTCCGGACCTTCTAGAGCGTGTTGAAAAGTACGACGGAACCAAGGATGTTTTTGATGAGTACCGCGTTGGCGAGCAAATCGCCAAGGCGCTAGAGCGCAAGGTTTATCTGCCATCAGGTGGTTCGCTCGTTATCGACCGCACCGAGGCAATGACCGTAGTTGACGTAAACACCGGCAAATTCGTTGGATCGGGTGGCAACCTTGAAGAAACCGTCACCAAGAACAACCTTGAAGCTGCCGAAGAAATCGTAAGACAGCTTCGATTGCGTGACATTGGCGGCATTATCGTTGTCGACTTCATCGATATGGTTCTCGAATCGAACCGTGATCTTGTGTTGCGACGATTGATGGAATGCCTGAGCCGCGACCGCACCAAACACCAGGTTGCCGAGGTAACTTCGTTGGGCCTCGTGCAGATGACCCGCAAAAAGCTGGGTATCGGACTGCTTGAGGCGTTCAGCGAACCATGTGAGGCCTGTGCCAGCCGAGGCGTGATCGTTCATCACGAACCGATCATGCGTTCAAAGCAAATCGCCGGAGAAGAGCCGCGTGCTCCTCAGCAACAAAAGCAGGGCAAAAAGAACCGTAACGACCGCAACAGCCAAAAGTCAGAGGTTGCCAAGATTGTTACCCCAGAGCGTGCAGTTGAGCTAAATAACGTAATCACCAAGATTGCGGCCTCGACTGTTGCTGCCCACGAGGCGGCAGGCGAGCCATCGCCAATCACTTTGCCACCGGCAAAGACTCAACCAGAGTCGGTCGTAGAAGCAGAGAAAATGTTGGAGGCAGTTCTCGATGCACTTCCAGAGCCGAAGGCTCCTGGGCAGGGTCGTCGCAAACCGCGCCGAGCAACAAGCGGAGGAACCGTGGCACCCGTCGCATCCTCAGCGAATGCAGAAACTGCTGGCTAAATAGGTTTGACCGCAGCCAATTGGCAATGTAGACTAGACCCTCGTTGCCTGCTGTTATTCGCACGTGCAATACATCAAGACTTTTCGAACAAAGGGTAGATCTGTGGTTTACGCAGTAGTCCGCGCAGGCGGCCGCCAGGAGAAGGTGTCGGTAGGCACCATCGTGACTCTCGACCGTATTAAGGCTGACGCCAACGGCAAGATTGAGCTAACCGCTCTTCTTCTAGTTGACGGTGACAAGGTCACCACCGACGCCACGGCACTCGCCAAGGTTAAGGTCACCGCCGAGGTTCTAAACGACCTCCGTGGTCCTAAGATCATCATCCAGAAGTACAAGAACAAGACCGGATACAAGAAGCGCCAGGGCCACCGCTCTGAGTTGACTCGTGTTCAGGTCACCGAGATCAAGTAAGGACTGACGCAGAATGGCATCGAAAAAGGGTGTTAGCTCGACCCGTAACGGTCGTGACTCAAACGCACAGCGTCTAGGCGTAAAGCGCTACGCGGGCCAAGAAGTCAACGCAGGAGAAATCCTAGTTCGTCAGCGTGGAACTCACTTCCACCCAGGCGCAAACGTTGGCAAGGGCAAGGACGACACTTTGTTCGCTCTCGCTGCTGGCTCGGTTTCGTTCGGAACCAAGGGTGGCCGTCGCGTTGTAAACGTGACCGAGGCTGCCTAAGCAGTTACCAAGTTTTAGCGGGAGGCGAGCCTTGTGGCTCGCCTTTCCTGTTTCTAAACCATATTTGAAAGCAGAAAGGAGCACAGCGTGGTTTCATTTGTTGACCAAGTGACTCTTCATCTGCGCGCCGGAAACGGTGGAGACGGTTGTGTCTCTGTAAAGCGTGAGAAGTTCAAGCCGCTTGCCGGCCCAGACGGTGCCGACGGTGGCAAGGGTGGCTCCATTTCGCTCATAACCGACTCAAACGTCACAACACTGCTCGACTTTCACTTTCACCCGCACCGCGCTGGAGGCGACGGTGGCGACGGTGCTGGAGACTTTAGAAATGGTGCCCACGGAGAAAGTCATGTGCTTCGTGTTCCCGTAGGAACTGTGGTTAAGGATGAAAAAGGCAAAGTCATTGCCGACCTTGACGAAGAGGGTATGGAACTCGTTGTTGCCGAAGGCGGCATGGGTGGCCTCGGCAATGCCGCGCTATCCAGCTCGAAGCGAAAGGCTCCTGGTTTCGCCCTGTTCGGTGTTCCAGGCTGGTCTGGCGACGTAATCCTAGAACTAAAAACAGTTGCAGACGTCGCGTTGGTTGGTTATCCAAGCGCCGGCAAGTCTTCGCTAATCGCAGCGCTTTCAGCTGCCCGCCCAAAGATTGCCGACTACCCGTTTACAACTCTTCACCCAAACTTAGGTGTGGTTCAGGCCGGCGAAACTCGTTTCACAATCGCCGATGTGCCGGGTCTAATCGAAGGCGCCAGCCAAGGCAAAGGTCTTGGTCTTCAGTTCTTGCGTCACGTTGAGCGTTGTTCGGCATTGCTGCACGTTCTTGACTGCGCAACGCTCGAACCTGGTCGTGACCCGCTCACCGACCTCGACAAGATTCTCGTCGAGTTGGAGGCGTACCAGGTGCCTGAAGGTGAAGTGCCACTAACTCAGCGTCCACAGCTAATTGCTCTAAATAAGGCGGATGTGCCTGACGGCAAAGAGTTGGCCGAGTTTGTAAAGCCAGATCTAGAGGCTCGCGGTTACCGAGTATTTGTCATCTCGGCAGTTAGCCATGAAGGTCTTCGTGAGCTGAACTTTGCTCTTGCACAGCTGGTTGAGCAGGCTCGCGCCGATCGCCAGAATGAGCCGGCCAAGCCGCGCATCCAATTGATGCAGGTCAAGCGCGACGAAAACAAATTCACCATCAACAAAGAGATGCATGGCGATGAAGAGATTTATCGAGTTCTTGGGCCTAAGCCCGAGCGTTGGGTGCACCAGACCAATTTTGCTAACGAAGAGGCCGTCGGTTACCTAGCCGACCGCTTGGCAAAGATCGGCATGGAGCAAGAGCTTTTCAAAGCTGGCGCTCAGGCTGGTTCAACTGTGGTCATCGGTCCGGGCAAGGGAATCGTTTTCGACTGGGAGCCAACTATCACCGCTGCAGCCGAATTGATCGCCGGCCCGCGAGGAACCGATGCACGTTTCGACCTGCGCGAGCGTCGCACCACCAAAGAACGTCGTCAGACATACACCGAGCGCATGGATGCCAAGGCCGCCCTACGTGAAGAAATGCGCAAAGAGGGAGAGGCCGGCATTTGGTCTAACCCAGAGGATTTCGAAAAGGAAGATTAAGTGGCACTTCAAAACAGGAGCGAACTGGCAACTGCTAAGCGCATCGTAGTGAAGGTTGGTTCGTCATCGATCAGTGGCGCCAACGAGTCAAAAATCGAACACCTTGTCGATGCCTTAGCTAAGTCCCATTCGCGGGGCGCGGAGGTCATCCTGGTTTCATCCGGAGCAATCGCAACCGGCATGCCGCTTCTGGGCTTTACCGTCAAACCAGAGGACCTTTCAACCTCGCAGGCCTTGGCCGCGGTTGGTCAAAGTCGACTTATTTCTCGATATCAGTTGAGCCTCGAGCGTTTCGGCATTGTTGCGGCCCAGGTGCTGCTTACCTCTGGTGATTTGGAAGCCCACGAGACCCGTGAAAACGCGAAGCGCGCCATGGATCGTTTGGTTTCGCTTGGCGTCTTGCCAATTGTGAACGAGAACGACACGGTTG